>NZ_NGVM01000008.1:0-96323 GCF_002238115.1 Streptococcus sp. KR
TAAAGAGACCTTTACCAGCTGTGTAGGCTGCTCCTGTCAACTCACCTGAGTCTAAAGAGGAAATCAGGTGATCACATCCACTAGATAAGCGGTCTGTGACTTCATTTGCGACTTGGAGGTTGTTCGTCATGGCCTGAATCAATTCTTGGGATTCTTGTGCGCTGTATTTTACTCCCATGGTAGCCGATTCCTTTCCGCTATCAGTTCTTCTCTGGCTTCATCGAAAGAGCGACAAGCCTTTTTAGTTTGTTTTTCCAACGTATCCAGTTCCTCCTCTACATAAGAGTTGACCTGTCGCTGAATGGTTCTATTATCACTTTCGATTTGCTCTATTAGCTGACGAGAACTGGGTGAGAGAGACAATAGATTTATCATGCGATGGTGAATGCTCTGAATATCCGAGTAAAAGTTTGTCAACTGCTGTTCATATTGCTTTTTAGTTGCTCGGAGTCTGTCTTCCTTATTTTCTATCTTAACAATCTTACGCCAAATTTCTGTGCGCTTTTCTTCATTTCTATCTGCCATTCCTTAGTGACTCCATCTCTTAGCCTGCTCTATATCACGTTTTTCAATCCTATGAGCAATTTCTGGAAACTTATTTGCTTGGGTCAAAACAGCTGAACTAAAATCACTGACCGCCTGAAGCATTTGATTGCAGGTCTGACGTCCCGCTTCCATTCCAGTGATTCCAGATGTATATGAAAATTCCACCTGCTGATTTTGCTTGTCGCTCGTTTCATACCCGACCAACTCATTAATAGCCGCCTCTGCTGCTATCGTGCTAGATTTTATCTTTCCACCCATACTTCAAACTCCCCTTATTAATTATATATTGACCATATCATAACATAAAAATAGTACGATTTCAAAATAAATTATAACGAACTAAAGGGCAATCTTATCCTTAAAAAAACTTTATCCTTCAGTAAAATATATTGATAGAGATGCTACTAGGAATTTTGAAAATCCGTTTTCTGATACCTTATATTTTGTGTTTACTGGGAAGTATTCTTATTATCAAGATTTGTCCTTCTCTCATTATAAAACGAAAAAGACAAACCCTAGAAAAATTCCTAGGGCTTGTCTTATACGTCAAAATGAACTAAATTTTTACTGACTTTTACAACTCTGTCCGATTTTCAATAGCTCGTAAGAGTGTGACTTCGTCCGCATACTCGATATCTGCTCCCACAGCGAGGCCTCGTGCCAGACGTGTGACTTTGATACCAGCTGGTTTGAGCAAACGTGAAAGATACATGGAAGTTGCTTCTCCATCTGCTGTGGCATTGGTTGCTACGATTACCTCTGAAACTTCACTCTCCATAAGACGAGTCATAAGGCTCTTGAGATTGATATCATCTGGACTGATACCATTCATGGGAGAAATGAGTCCATGTAAGACATGATAGAGCCCATGGTATTCTTGGATGTTCTCCATAGCCGCCACATCGCGACTATCCTCGAGAACTAAAATGGTTGTCTGGTCACGACTTGGATCGGTACAGATAGAGCAAGGATCGTCATCAGTCAAACGACCACAGATGGAGCAATAGGTCAGCTCTCTCTTAGCAGAAAGGAGGTTTTTGGCAAATTCATTGACATCGTCATCAGACATTCCAATCGTATAAAAGGCCAGACGTGTAGCCGTCTTAATCCCGATACCCGGCAACTTGGAATAACTGTCAATTAGTTTAGCTATAGGCGTTGGATAAAGCATAAGTTCCTTTCTAATTCATTGGATGATGTTGGTTATAGAGGTTGATAATGTCGCGCGCAATGGAAGGTCCGACACCATTTGTAAGATTGGTGTTATGAGGGAAGACTACTGCAACAGCGATTTGAGGATTATCTGATGGAGCGTAGGCCACGGCATTGGTATTGGTTGCTTGCTGACCATCTGCCACATAACTTTCGGCTGTACCCGTTTTTCCGCTAATAGATACAGCTGCACCATTTGAAAAGGCACGGCCAGTTGTCAATCCACTAGTCCCATGGGCAACCTGATAAAAACCTTGTTGCAAAATACTCATATCGGAGGCGGATATATTGACCTTATTCATCTCTGACGGTTGCAGTTGTTGAATCAGGTCGCCCAATCCTCCTTTATCATTATTGCCATAAATTCCCTCAACAATACGAGGAGCCATACGGACACCATCATTTGCAATAGTTGCTACATACTGAGCTAATTGCATTGGGGTATAGTTATCAAACTGACCAAATGAATTTGTAATATAATTAGCAAGATCATAATCTTTAGGAATAAAGCCGGTGGATTCATCTGGTAAATCAATACCTGTAGCTGATCCCAAACCATACTCACCAAAGGTTGAACGTAATTTCCCCATAGCCGAGTCTAAATTTCCAATTCCTGCAATCATATTCGGTTGATAAGTCAATCCCATAATCCCTAAAGCTGTTTGGACCATATAAGTATTAGATGAATACTCCAAAGCTTGAACTGCCGTAATCGGCATTGGCCCAGAAAAGGCAGTATACCACGAATTGATAGGGGGTGAACCTTGGAAGACAATGGACTGATCCGTCAGGGTCTGATTCCCTGATAAGACTCCATTCTCCCAACCGGAACTGATGGTTGCAGCCTTAACGACCGAACCTGGTACAAAGACATTGGTTACCGTTCCCAAAGAATCAGGCGTCAACTCTCCCGTTTTCAGATCATGTTTAATTCCTGACATGGATAAAACTGCACCTGTTTTGGGGTTCAAAGCAACTGCATAGACACCTTCAGAATACTTAGCTCCTCCATTTCCTAGTTCGGAAGTGAAATAACTCTTAAGAAGATTGTCCACGCTATCTTGGAAGGCCAAATCGATGGTCAGTTTGATATTGTTCCCTTTGGTACCATCTTCAATATTTTCGACACTTTCCATATTTCCATACTTATCTAGATGAATTTCCTTCACCGAGCGTTTTCCTTGCAAGGTTTCTTCATATTGTTTCTCTAGATAAGAGGTACCAACCCGATCATTTAGAGAATAGCCCTTTTTAATATAAGTATCAGCTTCTTCAGCTGGGAGACCAGCTTTTTCACCGGATACACTTCCCACTATAGAAGAGAGCGAAGTCTCTAGAACCTTTCGATCCCACGTGGTTGAAATACTGATACCAGGTAAATTCTTAGAAGCCGAAGCAATCAAGGCAATCTGTGTATCTGTCAAGGAATCTGTCGCAATGGCTCCTGTCTCAAAGTTTCCAACAGCATTTAACTGGCTAAAAAGATAGATTTCTTTCTTATCATCCTCTGTATAGTTTAATTGACTCGTTTGGACACTATCGACCGCATTGTTATAGAGTTCTGATTCGGATAGACGATTGCCATCTGAATCAAGACGTTTCTCACGTGGTAAGCTTTCCACTACTTTCTTATAGACATCTTGATCTGCTAGATAATAGTCCGCCAACTGTCGGTCAGTCAATGTTGGAGAAGTAACTCCTACATAGGCTAACAGCTTCTTGGCTGTTTCTTTTAAATCTGCAGCCGTCATTTTGTTGTTTCGAGTAAAGGAAACAACTTGTTTCACAGTATTTTCAACTAAGGGCTTGCCACTGGCATCATAAATTTCACCTCGAGCTGAACTAGTAGTCACCTTTGTTTTACTAGCCGATGCTAGTTTTGTCTCATAAAAACCCTTGTTCAAAACCTGCATATAAAGCAGGCGACCAATAATGGTCATAAAGAGTAAAATGATGATTGAAAACAATAAATTAAGCCGAATCGGAATCGAATGGCTGTTAAATTTCCTCATACAAATCAGTCTCATTTCTATTTAAAATCTTACTCTTCATTGTACCACAATTTGAGAAGAAAATTATGGAAAAGGAAAAAGCTTTTTTCCTTTTTACGGGAAAATACGATTTTATTTATCCATCTCTATATTATATGATATAATAAATGTAAAAGTTCGATGACCCAGTCTTTTTCCAATACGACTCATTTAAAGGAGCCTTTCTATGGACAAACCAGATATAGCAACCATCATTGATTCCCACTTCGAAGAAATGACCGATTTAGAGCAAGAAATCGCTCGCTATTTTTTACAAACAGAAACCATTGTAGATGATTTATCTTCTCAGCAGGTTACTCAAAAATTACATATTTCTCAGGCTGCTCTGACCCGCTTTTCTAAAAAATGTGGTTTTACAGGCTATCGAGAATTTATTTTCCAATACCTGCACCAAGCAAAGAAACAGGACACTCATTCTCACAAACATAGTCCTTTAACCAACCGAGTTCTTCGAAGCTACAGTAATATGCGAGAACAAACACAGGGCTTGATTGACGAAGAACAACTGGAACGAATCGCCCAGTTAATCGAAGATGCTGATCGTGTCTACTTCTTCGGAACAGGGAGTTCTGGCCTTGTCGCTCGTGAAATGAAATTACGCTTTATGCGTCTAGGTGTGGTCTGCGAGGCTTTGACCGATCAAGATGGTTTTGCTTGGACAACCAGTATTATGGATGAGAATTGTCTCGTACTCGGTTTCTCACTTTCTGGCTCAACTCCTTCTATTTTAGATAGTCTATTAGACGCGAAAGAGATGGGGGCACAGACTGTACTTTTTTCAAGTGTTCCCAATAAAGATAGTCAGGCCTATACAGAGACTGTTCTTGTAGCCACACACAGCCAGTCATCCTACATCCAACGTATATCCGCTCAACTCCCTATGCTCTTCTTTATCGATTTGATTTATGCCTACTTTTTGGAAATCAATCGTGAAAGCAAGGAGAAAATTTTTAACAGCTATTGGGAAAATAAAAAACTCAATGGCTATCGTAGACAAAAACGTGTAAGAAAATCCTAGTTTGGTCTAGCCAAACTAGGATTGTTTTGTCTTGATACTCTTCGAAAATCAAATTCAAACCACGTCAGCTTCGCCTTGTCGTACTCAAGTACTGCCTACGGCTAACTTCCTAGTTTGCTCTTTGATTTTCATTGAGTATAAAATGATAATATGCACCCAACATACCTGCTGTATTTTGATGATGGGCAAATTCTAATCTTGTTTTCTCAGCTAGACTTGGTACCAAAGCTTCCTTCAAGGCTGTGCGGATCTTGGGTTTGAGGATAGCCTCTTGTCCCATGATACCGCCACCGAGAATGACCACTTCTGGATTAGCCACATAGCAAATGTTTGCCAGACCTTTTCCTAGATAGTCTACCATGCGGTCAATACCAGCCATACAAATCTTGTTTCCTTCAGTGGCTTCCTTAAAGATGCGTCGTCCATTCCACTGATCAACATCTTCTCCATGTGCTTCAGCTACATATTTCACTAAAGCTGTGGTAGAAGCCAAATCTTGGAACGCTCCATCCTGCATATGCATATAACCAACTTCACAGGCTGAATTGCTAAATCCATGGAAGACTTTCCCATCCATAATCAAACAACCACCGATACCGGTTCCAATAGTCAAGCAAAGGGTGACACTCGCTCCCTTGCCTGAACCAGATACCGCCTCAGCCAGACCTGCACAGTTGACATCATTTTCAATCTCACAAGGAATCGCAAAGCTAGTCTCGATTTCCTTTTTGAACTGGGTGCCTGCATAGTTAGGGATTTGAGGCCCAGCATAGAAAATCTCACCCTTATCTGGATCTACCATTCCTGCAGAAGAAATGGCAACACCTGCTACTGGGCCTTTTTCTAAATAGCTGGCTACGATATCTTTGGTTTTTTGTAAGATATGAGGTCCACCCTTATGCGCCTCTGTTGGCATTTCATGCGATTCAACAAGTTGGCCTTCTTGGTCGATCAAACCATATTTGATATTTGTTCCACCGATATCAATTGCAACGTAGTGTGTCATAAATACCTCCTTATGGATTAGAGGAAGCGCTCCTTGGTTTCACGAATCAAGGCTGCAGCTGCTTCTACAACTGGACGATCTTCTTCAGTCACTGGTGTCAATGGTGAACGAACAGAACCAATATTCAAGCCTTCATTGATCTTCAAGACTTCCTTAATCACACCATACATATTTCCATGTGCAGCAGTCAATTTACCAATGATTGCATTGATAGCGTATTGCAATTCACGCGCTGTTTCCAAGTCTTTATCCGCAATCAACTGATTGAGTTTCAAGAAGAGTTCTGGCATGGCACCATATGTACCACCAATACCAGCTTTAGCTCCCATGAGACGACCACCTAAGAACTGCTCATCTGGACCGTTAAAGACGATGTGGTCTTCCCCACCAAGGCTCACAAAGGTTTGGATATCTTGAACTGGCATAGAGGAGTTCTTAACACCGATAACACGTGGATTTTTCAACATTTCTGTGTAAAGGCTTGGAGTCAAAGCAACCCCTGCCAATTGAGGAATGTTGTAAATCACGTAATCTGTATTTGGAGCTGCAGAACTGATATCGTTCCAGTATTTAGCAACTGAGTATTCTGGCAAGCGGAAATAAATCGGCGGAATCGTTGCAATGGCATCTACTCCTAAGCTTTCAGCATGACGAGCAAGTTCCATACTGTCTTTGGTATTGTTGCAAGCAACGTGAGCAATGATGGTCAATTTACCTTTGGCAACTGCCATGACTTCTTCCAAAATCAACTTGCGGTCTTCAACACTTTGGTAGATACATTCACCAGAAGAACCATTGACATAAAGACCTTGAACACCTTTATCAATGAAGTATTGAACCAAGGCACGCGTACGCTCTGGACTTACTTCTCCTTGATCATCATAACATGCGTAGAAGGCTGGAATGACACCTTCGTATTTTTTTAAATCTGACATAGATTTTCTCCTAAGATTTCTTTTTTTCTGCTAAAAGCAGGGATTTATTCTTTACGTTTTTAGTATACACCTTATGAAAAACGCTTTCAATATCTTGTGTACACTTAGATTTTAGTTTCGATATGTATTTTTAAATGTTTATGGCTTGAAAGTAGTTTCAGAAACAAGCCATCTTATTGGTATTTTGCGAAAATTTTCTCCATCAATCCAGTCTGAATAAAGACCAAGAGTCCAAACCCAAAAAGCAGGAAGGCTGAGCCACCTAAAAGCAAACTGAAGGCGGACAGATAAAGAACCATCACAATGAGAAAGAGAATAACTAACATGAGGAAGAACCAAGGAAAGTTAAAACTTGCCAAGATAAGTCCTTTTTGTAACACTTCTTTCCAAGTCAAATCATAGCGTGCAGCTATGGGATAGCTAGCCAACATCACGATAGTGAGGAAGATAAGAATACCTAGACAAATAGCTTTTACCATTTGGAAAGGCATAGCTGTCTGACCCCAAAAGAGATAAAGATCTAGAATGCTTAATGAAACAATGCCCAACTCAAGCAGACCTAACTGAAGACCTAGCTTCAGATTTTGCTTGAAAGCTCTTAAATAGATTCTAAAGACAGGCACACGTCTGCTCTTCTTAATCTCAAACATAGTCTCGTAGAGGCTAATTTTAGCCACTCCAATCGTCACGATGGGCAAACAAGAGACGACAAAAAGAAGATTGGCTGTCACGATATCCAAGACCTTCTCACTAAAACGCATGAGAAAGTTATCTGTATCAAATGCTGCCTTGATAAGGCTTACTCCTTTTTGTGCCATATTTGCTCCTCCTTATTTTTTAGTCAATCAAAATTTTAAAGAGATATTTGCGAACCTTCTGTTCCATACCTGCATAGCCATTTGGCTGGTGTGGTTCTCCTGGAAAGAAAATCGCAAAATTGTGATAACCCAACAAGAGTGGGTATTTTTCATGACAATGCACAAAGCCAATGTCACTCGCTTCGTCGAATGCTACTGCCTCGTCTTTGATACGTGAACCGTAGCTCGAATATTCATGTCCTTCTACCAGCAAATGCAAATCTGCATAGTTCTTATGATGCTCAAATTGATCATTTTCAGCTTGATTGAGGACATTTTCCTGAACAACTAGAAAGACCTTGTCCCCGTCAATCTCATACTTACCTAATTCGAAAGAATCCTTACGATGCTGGTAGAGATAATCGATAGCCTTGTCTAGATTGGGATGAATCCCTTTGTAAAAGGTGATGTTTTTCAAATCATCAAAAATCATACTGTTTCCTTCGTTTCTGATAGTTAACTAAAATCATTCTTAAGTTGATAAGTGTCTAACAAAATATCTAAGGTAAGCAAATACCCAACATTTTGTAGACACTTATAACTCTGTATTCCCATAGTATGCCAAGACTACTTCCGCCATCTTGACACACCAGTTTACTTTTCTTAACCTTTGACAGCTCCCATAGTAATACCTTGAGTGAAGGATTTTTGGAAGACTAAGAAGACTGTTACGATTGGAACTGCTGCAAGAGCGGCACCCGCCATGATCAAACCATAGTTGGTTGCCATTTCAGCCTGCATAGTCGCAACACCGAGTGAGATGGTCAAGTTGTTACGTGAAGTCAACATAACCAACTGCATGAAGTAGTCGTTCCAAGTGTTGATGAAGGTAAAGATTGCAAGGGCTGCAAATCCTGGTTTCACAATTGGGAAGGCTACGCTCCAGAAAGTACGAATCTCACCACAACCATCGATTTTAGCTGATTCAAGCAACTCTGTTGGGATATTTTCACTAAATTGTTTCATGAGGAAGACCCCGAATGGCCATCCAATCAAAGGTAGGATAACTGCCCAAAGAGTATCATGGATTCCCATGAAGTTGACGATACGTACCAATGGTACAAGGACAACTTGTTTTGGAAGTGCCATGGCTGCAATGAAGATTGCAAATAGAATGCGTTGCCCATAGAAACGTTTTTTAGCTAGTACATAACCTGCTAAAGAAGAGGTCGCACAAACTAAGAACATGGTTACCAATGAGATAAACACAGAGTTCCACATCCACTGCATAGCAGGGTTTTGCACCATGAGTTGTTGGAAGTTCTCCATGGTTGGCATTTTAGGGAACCATTGTGGCGGAATCATAATGGTATCAGGCTGTGACTTGAAGGCACCTGTCAGAATCCAGTAGAATGGAAAGATGAACAGCACGGTCAACAAGAGCAAGATAATAGTTGAAATAACAGTGAAGGCTGTTAAAGGTTTCTTTTGTGTAGATTGCATAGCTGTCTCCTTTCTTTAGTATTCTACGTCGTTTCCAAGTACTTTAAATTGAACAAAGCTTACGATAGCAATCATAACTGCCAAGAAGACACCGATGGTGTTGGCATAGCCGTATTCTGTCAATTGGAAGGCTTTTTCGTAAAGGTAGTACATCAGTGTACTTGTTGAGTAGTTTGGACCACCTGAAGTCAAAAGCTGAATCAAGGCGAAACACTGGAATGAGTTGATTGTTGTAATGATTGCGATATAAAGTGTTGTTGGAAGGAGGCTAGGCCATTTAATCTTCCAGAACACTTGCAATTCAGTCGCACCATCAACACGCGCTGCTTCAACCAATGAATTGTCAATATTTCCCATGGCAGCGATATAAAGGATAATCGGCTGACCAACAGATGTAGTCAAAAGGATAATCATAATCGCCATCAAAGCCCAGTTTTTATCTCCCAACCAAGAAATGTTCTGGCTGATGATGTGGCTTGACTTAAGGACAAAGTTTAAAATTCCTGATAGTGGGTCATAGATCCATTTCCAAACAACTGTTACGGCAACACTACCTGTTACAACAGGAAGGAAGAAGACGAAACGGTAGAAGGATCTGGCAATGGCATTTTGATGATATGTCTGAGATGCTACAAAGAGTGAGAATAGAACAACAACGGGTACAGATCCAATAACCAGAATCACGGTATTGATCAAAGACTTCATAAAGACAGGGTCTTTAAACATGCGAATGTAGTTGTCCAAGCCTACAAACTCAAATTTAGTCATTGAGTAGTTAAAGAAACTTGTAATGAATCCCATAATCATAGGAGCCAAGACAAAGATGACAAAGAAGAATAATACTGGTGCTAGGAAAGCGTAGGAAATCACTGTTTCCCGCATACGAATTTTATTGACTTTCACAGTCGGCACCTCTCTTTCAAATAGAATAATTTTTTGACTTTCTTGAACTGTTTTAAAATCAAAATGAAATTTTTTAAGATTCGCTTATGTAAGAACTTCATTTTAATTTCGTGACAGTTCCTTACATTTCAAACAAAATCCTCCCTTTTCTTACATAGACTATGCACAGGGAAAAGGGAGGAGTCAATCTGATTTAGTGCTTATTGTTTTGTAGCTTTTTTAATTGTTTCGTTAGCTTTTTCAGTAAAGGCTTTCAAAGCATCCGCTGGTTTTTCGTCACCATTTGATACAGATTGCAACATTGGGAACCAAAGTGTTCTCATTTCAGCAAAACCATTGATAGTGTTGTAGTATGGTGAGTAGTATTTAGTCCAACCACTGATTGTTTCCATACGTTTGTCTTCATAAACTTTGCCAAATGATGTACGAACTGGGAAGGCACCTGTACGAACAACATCTTTTGGACCCCATTCTTTGTCATCCGCGATGAATTGAACGAATTTCTTAGATGCTGCAACTTTCTTGTCGTCTTTATTGTTGAATACTGCAAATCCGTTTACAAGGTATTCAAGAGCTGGTTTACCTGAATCTGATGGGAATGGTACTTCTACCACTTCTACTTTACTTGCTTCCAAGAGTTTAGCTTGGATACCGTTTTGAGATGGTGCCCAAAGGATTGTGTAAGATGTTTGACCGTTGGCAAAGTTTTGGATATCTGCTCCACCGTCAAATTGTGAACCGTTGTTCAACAAACCGTCTTTAATCCAGCTAGCTGCTTTTTCAAGACCTTTGACAAATTTAGGATCATCAGTTGTATATTTTGTTACATCTTTATCTGTTACAGAACCGCCATAAAGGTTTGCAATGAAGGCACGTGTTCCTTGGTCTCCCCCTTGACCAGAACTGAACAATGAACCTGGTGTGTAGCCTTTATCTTTAAGTGCTTTCAAAACTTTTTCAAAATCATCAGTAGTCCAACCTTCTTTTACAAGGTTTGCAACTCCAGCTTCTTCCAACATTTTCTTATTCATAGCCATGTAGAATGGTGCTGAACTAATTGGATACATGTAAGCTTTGTCTCCAGCTTTACTTGCTTGTACGATATTTTCGTTGTTAACATCTTTGACGAATTCGTCTGTGAAGAGGTCGTTCAACTCAGCCAATTTACCGTTTTTACCGTATTGGATGATACGTCCTGGTGCGTCAAAAAGTACGTCTGGAGCTGTTCCTGCTTCAATAGCTGTTGTGATTTTTTCAGGACCTGACTTGAAGTCGATGGTTTCCAATTTCACTTTTACATCTGGATTTGCTTTTTCAAAAGCTTCGATGATTGATTTTTCATATGTTCCAACACCGTCACCAGTTTTTTCTTGAGTGAAGACTGGGAATGCCCACCAAGTGATTTCTGTTTTTCCGCTATCGCTACCAGATTTTCCAGCATCTTTACTTCCGCCAGAATTACCACATGCAGCAAGGCCAAGAACCGCAGCACCCGCAAGTACTGTACAAGCTAGTTTTCTAAATTTCATTTGTATTCTCCTAATTGATAAGCGTATCCATATTGGATAATGAGTAAGATTGAACTTGTATACGTTTTCATTTCATCCGACGCATCCACCACTCTCCTCTTTTTTGAGATTGTGTTATTTAAGACCAGCAACGAAGCGTTCTGTAATCTCTTTTGGTCTAGTAATAGCGCCACCTACAACGATGCCTCGCACTCCATATCCCAGGATTTGTTTGGCTTGTTCTGGTGTATGAATTTTTCCTTCTGCAATGACATCCACGCCAGCATCACAGAGTTTTTTGATTAATTCAAAATCGGGACCATCCACTTTTGGACTGTAAGATGTGTATCCTGATAAAGTTGTTCCGACAAAGTCAATTCCTGCTTCAACAGCTGCTAGTCCTTCTTCAAAAGTACTTGTATCAGCCATCAAGAGCTGGTTAGGATATTTCTCCTTAACCTGACGAATGAACTCTTGAATCTCCAAACCATCGTAGCGTTCACGCTTGGTACAATCCAGAGCAATGACCTCAATGTCGAGTTCAGCCAATTCATCAACTTCTTTCATAGTAGCTGTAATGAAAGGCTCCTGTGGCGGATAGTCACGTTTGATAATCCCGATAATCGGGAGTTTCGTAACCTCCTTAATCTCCTTGATATCGCGAACACTGTTTGCTCGGATACCGACTGCTCCACCTTGCTCAGCCGCTTTGACTAGCAAGGGAATGACTCCTCCCGCTTCTGTATAAAGCGGTTCGTGAGGAAGGGCCTGACAAGAAACGATGATTCCATCTTTGATTTGTGCAATCAAGGCTTCTTTAGTAATCTGTGGCATCCTCTTTCCTCCTTTTCTTTGTTCTTATGGCTTCATTATATATTATTTTTAAAGCGCTTTCAATACTTTGTGGTAGAATAGATTTCAGTTTCAAAAGTATTTTATAGAACAGCCGTTTCTGAAAGTAGTTTCAGCACTGTCTTATTTTCAATTCGCTCAGTATATAAAATGATAAAAAGAGATAGCCATCTTTCAAATGGGCCATCTCTTTTATCATTAACGATGAGCAAAATTCATTTTATTCAAGACCTAGTCTTCTTTTCGTTTCTTCCCTAATGTCAAAACAGATAAGAGACCTGCCACTAATCCTAGAGAAATAAAGGTTGTATTTTCTTTGCTTCCAGTATTTGGAAGCTCATTTTGTTTAGCCGCTGGTGCTTGATAAGTATCACCTTGTCCAAGAGATAACTTCTTAGCTGGACGTTCGTTTGCAGCTGCTAAGACTGGTTTGGTTTCTCCCTTGTACTCTGGCACTTCATGGATTGCTGCCTCAGCTCCATTGACACCTCCTTTATACTCAGGAAGAGCATTTGAAGCTGCCAAGACAAAGTTAGCACCACCTCTATATTCCGGAACCTCATTTGAAGCTGCTAGAACTGAATTTACGCCCCCTTTGAATTCCGGTTTTTCTACTGTTGGTGCTGGTTCTTCTCCCACTGTTGCTAAGGAACCTGTGTATTCAGGAATTTCTGTTACAAGAGCTTCTACTCCATTCACTCCACCTGTAAACTCCGGTTTTTCTACTGTTGGTGCTGGTTCTTCTCCCACTGTTGCCAATGGACCTGTATATTCAGGAGCTTCTTCAGTTACTGCAGCTTCTTCTCCATTAACTCCACCCGTAAATTCTGGTTTTTCTACTGTTGGTACTTCTTCTCCTGCTGTCGCTAATGGGCCTTTGTATTCAGGAACTTCTTCAGTTACTGCAGCCTCAACGCCATTAACTCCACCTGTAAATTCTGAAACTTCATTTGTTGCAGCTTCGCTTCCATTTACACCATGAGTAATTTTAGAACCAACTACTGAAACAGGCAAATTATGCATACTTTCGATAGCTCCTTCTGCTAAGCCTGTAACTTTTTGACCAATATCCTCTGGATCTACTGTAAACAATAGAGTCTTCGTATCATACTGCGTCATAAAAGTAGCTGTTTTACCATTGGCAAGTTGTAAAGTTGGTGCTTGATTGACCAATACTTCTGAATCAAATTCCATGGCAATAATGCCTTGCCCCATATGAACTGCATGTGTAACTTTTGCTTCGGTTGGAGAAACCATATCCTTGCTTAAGAAATCCCAATTAAATTTCTTATAAGACAAGGTATATTCGTTTTGGTTGTTATCTGCATGCTCATAAAGCAATCCATATTCGCCATTCCCGAGATCTTGAATAGAATTGTAGGCAAACTTACCACTTTGAATAGGATTATGCTTAAGCCAAGTCAGCTCTCCATTTTCTTCGACACGAGCTAAGTGTACCAAACCGTTGAAACGTCCTGGTCCACCTGCATTACTAAGAACAATATACTCTTTTCCATCATGCATCGTATGAATAGCAGCCAATTGAACATAAACATCCTTGACATCCGCATAACGTTTTATATCATTTTCCCAAGTTTCTCCACCATCTTTACTAGTAGCAACTTGAAGGTCCCCTGTTAATCCACGCATGAAGAGCTTAAGATCTCCATTATTTAATTGTACAACAGAGGACTCAGTATTTTGAGCATAATAATTACTCATGGTACTTGAGTCAATCACAGTACCATCAGTCAGCGTACGATGGTCATTCACACCACCTCCCATATGCCAAGTCTTACCATGGTCATCTGAGTAGATAATCCGAGATGATTGAGAACCGTTTAAGTGGTTGGTCTGATTAGTTGTATAAGTAGGTACAATGATTCGACCTTTATGAGGTCCGGTATGAAGAGTAATTCCTGTTCCAGGCCCAACCCCTAAGAATTTCATCCAATCAGCTTTTACCATTGGGGTAATATCTTGAGGGGCTGACCAAGTCTTACCATCATCATCACTGTAAGACATCCATAGATAAGAATCCTTAGCAACTCTAAATGGAGACGTTTTATTGCTTGTGAAATAAATATTTCCTAATAGTTGATTCCCTTGATACAAATCACCCTTATCGCTATAAGCTGGTTTAACTGGGTTTACAACAACACGATAATCGGTTGCTTTCCCATCTGGAGTATAAACTGTGCCATTTTCGCGTATTGTATAGGAACCTTCTTCGCCTTCTTTGTAGAGAATTTGGTAAGTTTTGCCATCGATTTGTTTATAGGCTTCTTCTCTTTGAGCAGCCATTCCAAAGATTCCTTGCCCTTCTGGGAACATATCATAGATAGAAAAAATTCGTTTTGTTGCAGGATCTTGAACCAAAACCATATCGATATTCACTGGTGAACCGATTGATGGATTAGAAGCTTTTGGATTATCTCGTAAATTTGTAATTGTTACTCGGTCGCTCCATGTTTTCCCCTTATCCTCACTTCGTCTAACAACCATACCGATATCACCCCAGTCACTTGAATGAAGACGGCGTTCGTCAGCACCAGCAATCAAGGTTCCTTTATCTGTCTTAAGAAGAGCAGGAATACGATAACTCTTGATACCATCTTTATTTGGTTGGTTATGCATACCACCTTCAAAGACATCTTGTTTTTCAGTAACTTTAGCCCCTTCTGGTAGCTTTTGCTCCAAATCAGATCTCTCAAACAATTGGCTCCGTTTTTGAACTTCCTCTGGAGTTAATACACGATCATAAACACTTAAATTACGAACCTGTAAATTTGCTCCCCAAACTGATTTCCCTGCCCGATTTGTTGCACCAAGTTGAGCATGGGTAATATCTGGCATATCCTTGATAAATTTACCAGACTTCAAACTGGTACGAGATAAAACTCCATTTACATAGAGTCTAACTTTTCCTCCTGGATTTTCTGCATTCGGTCTTTCAACAGTAAAGGTAACTGAATTCCACTGCCCAGGCTTAATTTTCAATGGAGCATCCGTATATTTATCATAAAATTGTGTTCCATTAGCATCACGTCCCTCAATTAAGGCTGTATTATTGAGAACAGCCATGGTGAAGTACTCATCTTTTTTCTTATCACTAGACACTGAGAATAGATTATAAAAATCTGGAGCTTTGGCATCTGGCTTGAATTCCATATGAATGGTCGCATTTTGAAGTTTCTTCAATGCATTTAATTCACTAGCTAAATCTACACGCTGACCATTCTTCGAATTTGTTTCAACATCTTCTTTTTCCACTACTGGAGTTGCATTTGCGATGTCTCTAGCGTAATAATCTCGAGGAAGTACTCCCTCTTCTTCTTTATCTTGGTCCTTGTTACTTGCTTCTGTAGTTGCAGAATCTGTTTCTGGTTTATCAGCAGGAGCTGGTGTATTGTCAGCTGCAGGTGTATTTGTTGGAGTGGTTGTCTCTGCTTCAGTAGTCTCATTTTTCTTCAACTTATCCTGATCAACTTCCACACCATTGTCTTTTGCTGTTGCCAATTTTCCAGCTAATTCGCTATCTAAATGAGCAAGACTTCCTGAAGAAGCTTCTTTTGGTAATTCTGATAAACCTTGATTATTATTTTCAGCTGCAGTTACAGTTGAGTTTCCTTGTTCATTTGCCAATACAGGATTTACTCCAAACACCACAGCACCAATGGTTACAGAGGCTACACCCACTGCAAATTTACGAATACCATATCTTTGTTTTCTGTCATAATTCTTCTGATTCATCTTTCTACCTTTCAATATCACCAAAAATAAAGCGCTTTCTTTTTGTTTTAAAATTTTTACTCCCGACCATAGGAAAACACAAGAAAGTAATTAATAAACGAGAGTTCCTCTCCTTCTCTCTTTCAAAATTTAGCTAGCTGTAATCCAAACAGTAGCTCTTTCACTCCTTTCCTAGAGACTTTTTCTTTATTATACAATAAAGTCATAGGTTTATCTCAAGCTTGTCATAGAATAGATTTTACTTTCAGAAATATTTTAATATTTTAATATTTTTAAAAGTACTTTCAACATTTATAACAAAAAAGAGAGCTACTGGCTCTCTCATTCATCACTTTATATACTTAAAAGAAATCTCACTACCACAGAGCCAGTTGTAAACTTGGTCATTGACAAAAACATTCATAGCTTCATGGGCATACTCTGGCATGATAAGATAGGACTTGTCACAGGTCAGACGGTTGTAAATCGCAAACTGGGTAATAGGATAGCAAACATCATCGTCCAAGCCCGTAATCATCTTAACCTCACCCTTGATACGATGGGCAAGATTTTTCACATCGATATAGGCAAGGGTCGCCATGATTTCCTCCTCAGTTTCGTGGAAGGGGTCGTGAAACTTGAAATAACGGAAAAGTTCGTCATAGGCTTCACTTGTATTACCAATCTCAAGCACTCGTCTGAAGTCTGACAAGAAAGGATAGATGGCTACTGTTTTCTGAATCCGAGGATTGAGCGCTGCCGCAACCAAGGCTAGAGCCCCTCCTTGTGAGGCACCATAGCTAGAAAGACGCTTCTCATCCACCTCAGGCAGACTAGCAATAATGTCAACCAACTGGTAAATGTCCAAATAAACATCCTTATAAAAGAGATGCTCCCGACCTTCCACAGCACCACGGATAATATGTCCCTTAACCGTATTTCCTAGTGGAGAACGCAAGCCGTCCTGTGAATAACCTGACTGTCCCCGCACATCCATGGAAACAACACCGTAACCAGCCACGGTGAAGGCCAGCATGTCGGACCAGTCCCAGCCACGTCCCATATAACCATGGAAATGGAAGATTATCGGAACCTTCTCATCACTCTTTGGAAGAACGACTCGTGCATAGATCTTGCCTTCATTGGTTCCTTCAAACGTTAACTCATAGCACTTGACTTGAGGAATGTGGAAATCTCTTTCCTCCAACTGATAAGCTGGAAGAGTTGAAACTTTTTTCACTTCCCCATCCCAGAAAGCATCAAAGTCTTCTGGAACCTCATCTCGTCCTAGGTAGGTCTTAATTTCCTCTAACAATGCTGGATTTTTCATAGTAGCTCCTTTTATTTGTAATCGCTACCACAACTGTAGCATAACTAAGAAAGCAATGCAAGAAATAAAAGTAAATAGATCGTGATTTTTAATTTTTCTCCTTAATTCCTAACGCTTCAAAGTGATTTTAAGCAAGAAAAAAGAGCTATTTAGCTCTTTTTATTCTATTCACAATTTAGTTTTTATCTTCTTTCTTTTGGAAAGTGGTTTGGTAATTTACTTTAATCGTTACGGTCATGTGAGAGTCCTCGTTTCTTTTTGATGACTCTAGTATAAGGGCCAAACCTGAAAGCTAGCTTAAGTTTTCCTTAGAGAAAGCTTAATCTAGATGTTCTTTCTTCTCCAGATGAAGAGCAATCATGCGCCATTCTGGATCCTCTTGCCAAGCTTCTATCGAACTAATGTAACTAGCAACTTTTCTGGCTTCTTCTAAAATCGGAAAATCTTCGATAATATCAGCCACTTGGAATTCTGGAAGTCCTGACTGTCTGGTTCCAAAAATCTCACCCGAACCCCGCATTTTCAAATCTTCCTCCGCAAGGACAAATCCATTGGTCGTTTCTGTCATGATGCGCATGCGGTCTTTCCCAGAATCCGTCTTAGGATTGGCAACGAGAACTGCATAAGACTGCTTATCTCCCCGACCCACACGACCTCTAAGCTGGTGAAGCTGGCTGAGACCGAAGCGATCGGCATCCATGATAATCATAACGGTCGCATTGGGAACATTGACCCCAACCTCGATAACCGTTGTCGAAACTAGAATAGCCGTTTTTTGCTCTTTGAACTCCTGCATAATCTGGTCTTTTTCGTCACTCTTCATCTTACCATGTAGAAGCGCCACTTCTGCCTTACCTGCAAAATGAGCCGTCAATTCCTCTGATAAGGCAATGGCATTTTTCAAATCCAGAGCTTCTGATTCTTCAATCAAAGGAGAGATGACATAGGCTTGTGAACCTTTTTGGATTTCCCCCTCTAACCAAGTCAAGACCTGAGGCAGTTGCTCATGCTTAATCCAACGTGTCACAATGGGTTTCCGACCCGCAGGCATCTGGTCAATAATGGAAACATCCATATCTCCAAAGGCTGTGATAGCTAAGGTTCGTGGTATGGGAGTCGCCGTCATCATGAGGACATCTGGGTTGTCGCCTTTTTCTCTCAGAACACGCCTTTGCCCTACACCAAAGCGGTGCTGCTCATCGATGATAATCAAGCCCAGACGAGCATAATCCACCCCATCCTGTATTAGAGCGTGAGTTCCGATAATCAAATCAGCCTCACCCTTGGCAATAGTCTCCAAGACTTCTCTCTTTTCTGCAGCTTTCAAGGAACCTGTCAAAAGAGCCAGTTTCAAGTCTGGGAAGAGACTCTGTAGACTCTCAAAATGTTGCTCTGCAAGGATTTCTGTTGGTACCATGAGGGCTGATTGGTAGCCAGCTGTCACCGCCGCAAACATGGCCAAGCCAGCAACCACCGTTTTTCCGCTCCCCACATCCCCTTGTAGGAGACGATTCATGTGGTGGTCCGACTTCATATCGGTTAAAATTTCCTGCAAACTTTTTTCTTGAGCTGGGGTCAGTGCAAAAGGCAGCCTTTCTTTTACTTCTGTCACTTTTTTCTGAGACCAGTTCAAAACCAAACCGCTTCCCTGAACTCTATTTTCAGACTTGAGCGTCTGCAACTGCATTTGGAAATAAAAAAGTTCCTCAAACTTGATACGGCGAAGGGCCTGCTTGTATTCTGCCAAATCCTTGGGGAAATGCATGGCACGAACGGCCTGACAACGGGACATGAGTTTGTATTTGTCCAGCAAAGACTGGGGAAGATTTTCCTCAATCAAGAGGTCCAATCCCTGATCAAAGGCCGTCTTAATAACCTTGACCAGACTGGCCTGACTGATTCCCTGAGCCAAGCGATAAACAGGTTGGAGGTCATCTTCCACCTGAGCTAGGACCTTCATCCCAGTCAGACTAGCCTTGGCTCGGTCCCATTTTCCAAAGACAGCAAGGGTTGCTCCCAACTCTATCTTATCTGCTAGATAGGGCTGGTTAAAGAAATTCACCGCAAAAACGCCTTCTCCCTGCTTGAGGCTAAAGCGCAGACGATTGCGCTTGAATCCATAATACTGGACACTGGCAGGAGTCACGACTTGACCAGATAGGACTGCCTTCTCCCCGTCCTCTAGTTCCAATACTTGCTTGGTTTTGAAGTCTTCATAACGGAAAGGAAAGTAGAGCAAGAGGTCTTGCAAGTTTTCAATTCCTAGTTTGGCGTATTTTTCTGCTGACTTTGGTCCCACACCAGGTAAGACATGCAAGGGTTGATGTAGATTCATGCTCCACTCCTTTCTTTTTAATAATATTCTCTCGGAATGCGGTCGCTGAGAAGACAAACCACTTCATAGTTAATGGTTCCACGGTAGGTCGCTACCTGAGTAGCTGTGATCTCCTTGCCCCCATTAGAACCAATGAGGGTGACTTTGGTTCCTAAAGGATAAAGCTTAGGCAGACGAATAGTGATTTGGTCCATAGAAACTCGTCCAACAATTGGGCAAGCTTGCCCATCTACCAAGACCGTGAAATTCTGCATATCTCGTGTCCAACCATCCGCATAGCCGATTGGCACCGTCGCTATGACTTGCTCGCTATCTGCCTGATAGGTCGCTCCATAGCCCATGCAAGCTCCAGCTGAAACTGTCTTGACATGAACCAGAGCAGATTCCAAGGTCAAGGCTGGTTTCAAGTCATAAGGCAAGTCCAAAACCTCTCCGCTAGGATTCAGACCATACATGGCATCTCCCATACGAACCGCATTGAAAATAGTCTCTGCATGCCAAAAGGTCGTTGCCGAATTACTAGCATGAACAAGCTCTGGAAGACCTTTCATACTAGCTAAAATAGTTTTAAACCGTTCTAACTGGGCATTAAAGTAGTCATCTGATTCCTCGTCTGCAGTAGCAAAGTGGGTAAAAATCCCTTCAACACGAGCACCATGTTGTTGGAGCAAGTCTTGAGCCTGCTCAGCCTCACCGGCCTCTCTAAAACCAATCCGTCCCATTCCTGAGTCAATCTTGAGGTGGACTGTCAATCCAGTTAGGTTCGCTTCCTTATCTAAGAGTGCTTGAATCCACTCCAATCCAGCCACCGTCAAGGTGATGTCGTATTCTTTAGCTAGAGCAACAGCTTCGATTTCAGAAACTCCTAAAATAAGGATTTTCTTCCTGAGTCCAGCTTGCCTGAGTTCAATGGCTTCATCGATATTGGAAACGCAAAAGCCATCAACTTCATCCTGAATCGCCGTCGCAACAGCAACAGCTCCATGCCCATAGGCATTAGCCTTGACTACTGCAAATTTGAGCGTTCCTTGAGGGATATGAGCCCCCATTTGCTGAATATTTTGTCGAATAGCTCCCAGATGAATCAGAGCCTTGGTTGGTCTATGTGGACTAGCTTTCATGATTTTCCTCCAAAATAACACTGGCTGTCACAAACTGATCTGTGTGGCTGATAGACAGCCAAATCTTTCCTAAAAATGGTGCCTGACTAAAATAAGGCGCCCCGCGTTCATTGTTCAAGACTTCCAAATCTTGAAAACCGAGCTTGCCAATACCTGTTCCCATAGCCTTGGAAAAGGCTTCTTTAGCCGACCAGCGACCAGCTAAATATTCTATTTGCCTGCGTCCTTTAAGACTGTTAAATCGTTCCATTTCCTTAGCGGTCAGAACGCGCTTAGCAAAGCCTTCATGTCGTGTAACTGCTCTTTCTATCGAAGCCAATTCTTCGATGTCAATTCCGTGTCCAACTATCATTCTCATCAAAAGGAGTTGAGATTCCCCAACTCCATCCTTTTCACTTATTTTGTCAAGGTAGCATAAATCTCTTCTACCAAGGCCTCTGTATTTTCCCAACCTAGGCAAGGATCTGTAATAGAGCAACCAAAGACCTCTGGTTGGTTTTGACGACCATCTGCTAGGTAAGATTCAATCATAAAGCCTCGAACTGTCTTTTTAATCTTCTCATTCCAATCACGATTTTGCAAGGTCTGGCGAACAATTCGAATCTGCTCCATATATTGCTTGCCTGAGTTATCATGGTTGGTATCAATGAGGATAAAGGGATTTTCAAGTCCCATGGATTCATAGCGCTCAATAGCATTTAGCAGGGTTTCATAGTAAAAGTTAGGCTCATTTTTCCCATATTCATTAACTGCACCACGAAGGATGACGTGGGCCAAGGAATTTCCTGAAGTCTCCACTTCTTGACCATGAAAGAGGAAGGTCTGTTTATTTTGAGCAGCATAGATGCCATTAAACATAACACCCAAATTTCCAGAGGTTGGATTTTTCATCCCCACCGGTGCATCAATCCCTGAGGCCACAAAGCGGTGCTCTTGGTCTTCCACAGAACGAGCCCCCACAGCATGGTAGCTGACCAAATCATCTACCAAAACCAGATTTGATGGATAAAGCATCTCATCTGCCGTTGTCAAACCTGTCTCTGTAATCACGCGGTAGTGCAACTGGCGCACAGCCTGCAAACCGTTAATCAGACTTGGAGCCTTAGAAGTATCTGGTTGGTGAACCAAACCTTTATAGCCGTCTCCGTTAGTACGAGGTTTGGCAGTATAAACACGCATAACCATGAAAATCTTGTCCGCCACCTTCTTCTGCAAGGCAGATAAACGGCGGGCATATTCCAAGACAGCCTCTTCATTATCAGAAGAGCAAGGACCAATCACCAAAAGGATACGGTCATCTTCTCCTGAAATAATGTCTGCCAATTCTCTATCACGACGCTCTTTTAGACGCAAGGCTTCCGCAGACAATTGGGTTTCTGCCTTGATTGCTTCAATATCGATTTCTTGACCTTTTTCAATAAATGCCATCTTATTCTCCTAGCGTTTGGTAGATTTCTCTGACAAGGGCTTCTGTATTTTCCCAGCCTAGGCAAGGGTCCGTGATAGACTTGCCAAATACTTCTGGTTCGTTTTGACGGCCGTCTTCTAGATAAGACTCAATCATAAAGCCACGAACATACTGCTTGATTTTTTCATTCCAATCACGATTAATCAAGGTCTGTCGGACAATTCGAATCTGATCCATGTATTGCTTACCAGAGTTGTCATGATTGGTGTCCACAATGATAAAGGGATTTTCCAAGCCCATTTTCTCATACTGGGCAATAGTATCCATCAAATTATCATAGTAGTAGTTAGGAATATTCTTACCATACTCATTGGTCGCTCCACGAAGAATGGCATGCGAAAGTGGGTTCCCAGTTGTTTCCACTTCTTTTCCTAGGAAAAGGAAACTTTGTTTGTTTTGAGCAGCATAAATCCCATTAAACATAACATTGAGATTTCCAGAGGTTGGATTTTTAAAACCAGTCGCAAAATCTGCCCCACTGGCCACAAAGCGGTGTTGCTGGTCTTCAACTGAACGAGCACCAACCGCCATGTAAGAAATCAAATCATCCACTAGCGGAAGATTTTCAGGATAAAGCATTTCATCAGCTGTTGTCATGCCTGTTTCTGTGATAACACGATAGTGAAGATGGCGAACAGCTTTGATTCCGTTGATAAGACTAGGCGCTTCTGTCGCGTTAGGCTGGTGAATCAAGCCTTTATAGCCATCTCCGTTGGTACGGGGTTTGGCAGTATAAACACGCATAACCATAAAGATACGGTCTGCTACTTCTTCTTGTAGAACTGCCAAACGCATAGCGTATTCAAGAACAGCTTCTTCATTGTCAGATGAGCATGGCCCGATTACCAAGAGAATCCGCTGGTCTTCTCCACGTATAATGGCTTCTAGCTCTTTATCGCGCTGTGATTTTCTCTCCAAAGCTTGGCCTTCTAATTTTGATAAGGCACGAACTTCTTCAATATTAATTTTAGGACTTTTTGCTGTAAATACCATAACTCATCTCCTCATAAAGCAAACGGATACCAAGTAAAAATTTACTTTTCACAAGGTATCCGCCTCTAAACTATCTCATTTTATTGTCTTTTACCGTGACAGTTTTTAAACTTCTTACCAGAACCACATGGGCAAAGTTCATTCCGTCCAATCTGACTCAAATCCAGATTTTCAGGCATATTTGCTTGGTGGGCAGCGATATTGCGAGTCGCCGTTGTACTGATATGGTGTTCTGCTTGTGGTCTTTCTTGTTCATGAATTTGTGCTTTCATCATCAAACGTGTCACATCAAACTCAATCGAACCAATCATGTCATTAAACATACGGAAACCTTCTGCCTGATACTCAACAACAGGGTTGTTCTGAGCATAGCCACGAAGTCCAACCGCGTTACGCAATTGATCAAGGGCATCGATATGATCTGTCCACTTGTTATCCACCACTCGTAGAATCAAGACTTTTTGGAATTCTTTAACTGCTTCTTCATCGCGTAGTTTTGAAACCTGACTATCGTAAACTTGCAAGGCACGTTGGAAGAGCTCTTCCTTAATTGCCTTATCAGACAAGCCTGACAAGTCTTCGATTGAAATCGAATCTTCTGGAAGCAAGTTGTACTTAGCAAAGTTCAAAATTGCTTCTAGTTTTTCATCTTGTTTGGCACGCGCATGACCATCAACGACACGACCAATCGTGCGTTTGATCATAGCCTGAATTTCAGGTGCCAAGTCACGATCTGCAGTGATGACGTCGTAACGTTGAGCGTAGATAATCTCACGTTGTTCACGCATGACATCATCATATTGAAGGACTTGTTTACGGGTATCATAGTTATTTCCTTCGACACGTTTTTGAGCCGCTTCAACCTGACGTGTCAACATGCGAGATTCAATCGCTTCATCAGACATATTGAGACGTTCGAAGACACCTTTCAGACGCTCAGAACCAAAACGTTTCATCAAATCATCTTCAAGAGATAGGTAGAATTGTGACTCACCTGGATCTCCTTGACGACCTGAACGTCCACGAAGCTGGTTATCGATACGACGGCTTTCATGACGTTCTGTACCAATAACACAAAGTCCTCCAAGTTCGCGAACCCCTTCACCAAGCTTGATGTCGGTACCACGACCGGCCATGTTAGTCGCAATGGTAACAGCACCACGTTGACCAGCATTCATAATGATTTGGGCTTCTTTATAGTGGTTCTTAGCATTCAAGACTTCGTGAGGAACACCAGCTTCGACCAATTTTTTAGAAATGTAGTCACTGGTTTCAACCGCTACTGTACCAACCAAGACAGGTTGACCTTTTTGGTAACGAGCCTTAACGTCTTTAACAACGGCCTTAAACTTAGCTTCAATGCTAGCAAAAAGCAAGTCTGGATGGTCAATACGCTGAACTGGACGGTTTGTTGGGATTGGAATAACACGAATGTTGTAGATTTCACGGAATTCTTCTTCCTCAGTCTTACCAGTACCCGTCATACCAGACAATTTCTTGTACATACGGAAAAGGTTTTGGTAAGTGATTGAGGCAGATGTCTTAGTTTCATCTTGGATTGGAACACCTTCTTTGGCTTCAATGGCTTGGTGCAATCCATCAGAATAACGACGACCTTCCATGGTACGACCTGTAAATTGGTCGACGATCAAAATTTCTTGCTCTTCGCTCACCACATAGTCAATATCGAGAAGCATGATGTAGTTGGCACGAAGGGCGTTATCGATAAAGTGAGTCAGAGCTACGTTTTCGATGTCATAAAGGTTTTCAAGCTTGAAGTAGCTTTCAGCCTTGTCAATCCCTGAATCAGACAAACCAATAGTCTTAGACTGCACATCAATGATGTAGTCGTCTTTGTCCAACGATTTTACATAGTGGTCTGCCATGTGGTAGAGCTGACTAGTTTCAACAGCGTTAGCACCTGATACGATCAAAGGTGTACGGGCCTCGTCAATCAAGATAGAGTCAACCTCATCAACCAAGGCATAGTTAAGCGGACGTTGTACCATGTTTTCAGCGCGAACGACCATGTTATCACGAAGGTAGTCAAATCCGATTTCTGAGTTGGTTGAGTAGGTAATATCACACTCATAGGCTTCTTTTTTCTCCATTGGAGATTTGGCAGCCAAGTTAATTCCTACTGACAAACCAAGCCATGAGTACAATTCTCCCATCTCAGTCGCGTCACGTTCTGAGAGGTATTCGTTAACCGTAACTACGTGAACCCCTTTACCTGAAAGAGCATTGAGGTATACCGGCATAGTCGCAGTCAAGGTTTTCCCTTCCCCTGTACGCATTTCTGGCACGTCACCATGATGAAGAACGATTCCCCCCATAACCTGAACCTTATAAGGGAAGAGACCTAGGACACGTTTAGCACCTTCACGGACAACCGCAAATGCTTCATAAAGCAATGAATCCAGTGATTCTCCATTTTGATAACGTTCTTTAAATTCAACTGTTTTTGCTTTTAGTTGGTCATCTGTCAAAGCAGCCATTTGGTCTTCGTATTTGAAAACCTTGTCAGCCATCTTTTCCAGACGACGGATTTCTCCTTTATCATTTTCGATAATTGTTTTTAAAATATTAGCCATGTTTTTCCTTACTTTAAATTCCGAATATTTTAGAATGTTCTTTTAATTTTAGCACAATTACTGATTATTTTCAAGGAAGAATCCCCATTTTGAAAAGGAAAAAGAGGCTAGTTTCCAAGCTAACCTCTCTGACTTTTATGATACTTTAATTGCCAAAAATTGGCAAAATGGCAAATAGGATAAATAGGTTAATCCAAAGAGAAAGACAGCAGATAAGTCCAAAAATTAAGAGAACTCCATCGTTGGATAAGAAGGCCATCAAAATGGACAGAATTCCAAAAACTAGCAAGATTTTCTGCATAACGAAGATGTCAATCGTTACCCCCAGAATCGGACTGCCCCAAGGAAGAAAGAAGAAAGCAATCCAGATCAACAGAACTAAACCAATATAGACCTTGGAATAACGTGTAATAAATGGTTTTAGACGTGTCATAAGCCACCTCCTATAAACAAAACCCATATAAATCAATGCCTTCCACTTTTAGACTTCCCTAGTTCCCGTCTCAAGCGAAGCATTTTTTTGAAACAGAAATAAGTTAACCTATTCATACTAATAGCTAGCAGAATAAAAAGAAACCAAATGCCCCATAACTTGATATCTGTCAAATTTCTCAAGACGATATTGAAAAACAGAACTGAAATAACTGTCCAAGCAAGGCTAAAAAGAGCATAGAGGGGGATGTAAAACCAGTAAAAATAGTAAAAAATTGAGAAAAATTTACTATCTCTATTGGCCTTTTCAATCCAGCTGAAAAAGTAAAACCAGGGAAATAAGATTATCAATTTAAACAAATGTTTCATCACCATCCCCCCTCTACTTGATAGCGCTTTCTTTACCTTCATTCTATCAAAAAAATCTGGAAATGTCATTCCAGATTCTACTTTTTTATTTACGTTTTCTTGCGATGAGATGGATTGGCGTTCCCTCAAAAACAAAGGCCTTGCGGATTTGATTTTCCAAGAAACGCAAGTAAGAAAAGTGCATAAGTTCTTCTTCATTAACAAAGATGACAAAGGTTGGTGGTTTGGTTGCCACTTGGGTCGCGTAGAAAATCTTGAGGCGTTTCCCTTTGTCTGTCGGTGTTGGGTTGATGGCAATGGCATCCATGATGACATCGTTCAAGACAGCTGATGGAATACGTGTATTTTGACTTTCACTGATTTGCTTGATCATTTCAGGAAGTTTGTGGAGACGTTGCTTGGTCAAGGCGGATACAAAGATAATCGGTGCGTAAGGCAGGTATTGGAACTGCTCACGGATATCTTCTTCCCAGTTTTTCATAGTGTGGTTGTCTTTTTCAAGTGTATCCCACTTGTTGACCACAATAATCATTCCTTTACCAGCTTCATGGGCAAATCCTGCGATACGCTTGTCGTATTCACGAATTCCTTCTTCCGCATTGATGACCATCAAGACCACATCTGACCGGTCAATAGCACGCATGGCACGCATGACAGAATATTTCTCGGTATTTTCATAAACCTTACCAGACTTACGCATACCAGCCGTATCAATCATGGTAAACTCTTGACCATCTGTATCTGTAAAGTGGGTATCAATGGCGTCACGCGTTGTTCCAGCAACTGGACTGGCAATAACACGGTCTTCTCCCAAGATAGCATTGATCAAGCTTGATTTTCCGACGTTAGGACGACCAATCAAGCTAAACTTAATGACATCTGGGTTTTCTTCTTCATATTCATTTGGAAGATTTTCTACGATGGCATCTAGCACATCCCCTGTACCGATACCATGGACAGATGAGATAGGCAATGGTTCACCCAAACCGAGAGCATAAAAATCATAGATATCATTTCGCATTTCAGGGTTGTCCACCTTGTTAACTGCGAGGATAACTGGTTTGTGGGTCTTATAAAGCTTACGAGCTACGTATTCGTCTGCATCGGTAATTCCTTCCTTACCAGACACGACAAAGACGATAACATCTGCTTCTTCCATGGCAATTTCTGCCTGGTGCTTGATTTGTTCCATGAAAGGAGCATCGACATCATCGATCCCTCCTGTATCAATCATGCTAAAGGAACGATTGAGCCACTCACCCGTCGCATAAATACGGTCACGCGTCACGCCTTCGACATCTTCTACAATGGAGATTCGCTCACCAGCGATCCGATTAAATAGGGTTGATTTCCCAACATTGGGACGTCCTACAATGGCAATAGTTGGTAGGGCCATAATTTCTCACTTTCTACAATAACTTCTTCTGTTCAAGATTTTTTCTAGTTGAGCTTGGTTCAGCTTGACCAAACTGTTCTGCTAGGCGCTGACTCCAGCTTGTGGTTGCACGCGCTCCAGCATAGTCTGCCTGTACACGGTCATAAGACTCAATCACATCAACTGTTTGTTCCTGATATTCTTCCTCAAATACCACTTGATTCAATGGCAAGCGAGGTTTGACTTCATGTTCTTCATTTGGTATTCCCAGTGCCATCCCAAAGACAGGATAGGTGTAGTCAGGCAGGTTAAAAAGCTCTGCCACTTCTTCTGACTTGTATCGAACCAAGCCAATAATGACACCACCATAGCCCAAGCTTTCAGCTGCCAGCAAGGCATTTTGACCAGCAAGAGCCGCATCGACTGAACTAATCAAGAGACCTTCTACACCTTGAGGTTGGAATGAATCAGTATGAAGCTGGGCTCCCTTTTCTGCTCGGTTCAAATCCCCGACAAAGAGAAGAAAAACAGCTGACTGGCGAATGGCTTCTTGAGGTACCAATTCATACAAGGCATCTTTCTTCTCTTGACTTCGTACCACAATCACAGAGTAGGATTGGAAATTCTTCCAAGATGAGGCCATCTGGGCTGCTGTCAGGATTTTAGTCAAGTCTTCTTGAGGAAGGACTTGCTCTTTAAACCTGCGCACTGAAGTATGAGCCTTCATTAATTTGATTGTTTCTGTCATCGACGGTTCACTCCTTCTAAACGAGTCTCCTCAGCCAAATAACGGATGCGTTCCATGACACGTCTGGCTTCCCAGGTTTCGTCATTTCCATGCTTTCCTTTAGCGAAATGTAGCTCCAATTCTTCAAAGTTGAAGTTGGAGGTAAAAAAGGTCGGTAAATTTTCCTGCATCCGATATTGGAGAATGACTTGCAGGATTTCATCCCGCACCCAAGGTGTTGATTGCTCGGCACCAATATCATCTAAAATCAGGACTTCAGACAGTTTAATTTCATCCACCAAGGTCTTAACATTGCCATCACTGATGGCATTTTTGGCATCGATGACAAAGCTAGGATAGTGGAGAAGAGTGGATGAAACACCACGTTTTTCTGATAAATCATGAGCCAAGGCAGCCACCATGAAACTTTTACCCACACCAAAGTCTCCATATAGGTAAAGACCTTTTCGAATAGCTGGATATTGCTCCACGAAGGCTAATAGTTTTTCAAAAACTGGCAAGCGACCCAAATCATCCAAGTCTACTTGAGCCAAACTAGCTTTCTTGAGACTGGCTGGCAGATTGATTAACTTAAGACGGTTCTTAATAGCCGCTTCTTTTTCTGCTGCGATTAGTTCAGGAGTTTCTTCATAAGAAACATCCGCATAGCCATGATTCATAACCAAAATCGGCTTGTAGCCTTTGGCAATATAATCCGTATCCCCACGGAGAAATTTGTCACGCTCGGTGATGTACTGATTAAACTTGGAGATACTGCGATTCAATTCCTCTGGAGTAAGGGATTTTTGCTGGATAAAGGCCGCAACATCAGGGTCCTTCATGATTTTCTGGACCAAATCTTGATAATGAAGACGGCTAGGTTGACGTTTGAGTACGTCTCCGACACTTTCCATCTAATCTCCTCCTTTTTCTAATCGAGCTAATAGTTCTTGTTTCTTACGTTCTAGTTCCAAACGAGTTTCCTCGCTGGTTTCATTCTTATAATCTGGATTGCTCCACTTGGGTACATTGGACTTGGTAGGACTGGGTTTACTGCTTTTTTGAGCCTGATTCTTTTGCCCACGCTCACGGATGCGTAAGACTGCCTCTTCTGCCGAATGAATCTTTTGATAGGCATAGTCATTGGCCACCTTCATGGCATATTTCTCATTGATGTTTGCCGAATCCACCTTATTAAAGGTCAATAAGAGAATGATATTAATGACTTCGTCCAGCAAGCCCAAGCCAGCCATCTGTTGCAAGAGTTCTCTTTCTGTTTGGGTAATGGTTCCCTTGCGTGTTTGCTTGATTTCTGCCAAGAACTGCAGGGCAGTTTTACTTTTGGCTTCTTTGATAATGGTCGTTTCCTTAGGACTAAAGTCAGAGGAAACAGGTTTTTGAGCGATTTTTTCCCGCATGCGTTTGGTTGAAATAACCTGGGAAACAGCTGTTGACTTGGCCAATTGATAAGTTTCAAACCAAGTCCATTTCTTCTCCTCGGCAATGGCAAAGAGGTTTAAGACATCGGACTGCTCATCCGCAAAGCGAAGCCCATCTCTAGCCATAAGCTGACGAAAATGGTCTAAGTCAAAATCGTTGACCACTTTCTTCTTGAGACCAAGGTCTTCTTGACTTCCTAGTTCTGCCAAGTCTGGAAAGACTTGATTGAGTGAGACAGGTATTTCTTCTCCCTCAGCACTCTCAACTTTCAAATCCTCCACAGCTGCATCGCCAATCTTCTTCTCCAAAAGTCTGCGATAAACAGGATGTTCCAAGAAGTCCTGACTCGAAAGTGGAGTATGGAGAGCTAGCTGATAGGTATCACCCTTTTGATAGAGGGTTAAGAGATTAAAAGCAGATAGGATTTTCAGGGATTTTATCAGTCTATCCATCCCAAAGTTAAGATGGTTGAGAATGCTTGAAAAAAGATATTCTTTTCTACCATTATCCCAAAAACTAATCGTATAAAGATAAAGGCTCAGTGCCTCCTGACCGATAATCGGGAGGTAGCACTGTACCAGAGATGAGGTATCTTGCGACACCCGATTATTCTTTAGATAAGAAAAACGGTCAATTGGCTTCATTTATCTTTCCTTTTTCTTTTTAGAGGACTGGGTGATTTGTTGGAGCAAGCTCTCTAGCTCACTGACATCCTTAAAACTACGATAGACACTGGCAAAACGTACATAGGTAATCTCATCTAACTCAGCCAACTCCTCCATGACGAGTGAACCAATGTCCTCACTTTGAATTTCATTTTCATTTCGACCACGGAGTTTCTGTTCGATACGATTGACTACCATGTTGATTTCATCACTTGACACAGGACGTTTCTGGGCTGAGCGGATAATCCCATTAAAGATTTTATCTCTGGAGAACTGTTCCCGTGTGCCATCTTTTTTAACAACCACTAAGGTTCTTTCTTCTACTCGTTCGTAGGTTGTAAAACGGTGCTGGCATTCGTCGCACTCACGTCTTCTACGAATAGTGTTCCCTTCTTCTGCTTGGCGACTATCGATAACACTTGACTTGGTAGCCCCACATTTTGGACAACGCATCCTTTCCCTCCTTATCGTTTTCTTTTCATTATACCATTTTTTAAACGATTCCCAAAACAATTCTTCTTTTTGCTTGACAAGTTTTTTGTTTTGTTGTATTATTTAATTAAGACAAAAGGATAAAAGAAAGGAGACCAAGATGTCCTGGACATTTGACAACAAAAAACCCATCTATTTACAGATTATGGAGAAAATCAAGCTTCAGATTGTTTCCCATACACTGGAACCCAATCAACAACTTCCAACCGTGAGAGAGCTAGCTAGCGAGGCCGGTGTCAATCCAAACACCATCCAAAGAGCCTTGTCAGACCTTGAACGAGAAGGATTTGTCTACAGCAAGCGCACAACTGGACGATTTGTGACTGAGGATAAGGAACTGATCGTCCAATCGCGCAAACAATTATCAGAAGAAGAATTGGAACACTTCGTTTCCTCCATGACCCACTTTGGCTATGAAAAAGAAGAACTACCAGGCGTAGTCGGCGATTATATTAAAGGAGTTTAAGCCTATGTCATTACTAGCATTTGAAAATGTATCCAAATCTTATGGAGCAACCCCAGCCCTTGAAAATGTTTCTCTTGACATTCCAGCTGGAAAAATTGTCGGTCTTCTTGGGCCAAACGGATCAGGAAAAACAACCTTGATTAAACTCATCAATGGCCTCTTACAACCAGATCAAGGACGTGTCCTTATCAACGATATGGACCCAAGTCCAGCAACCAAGGCTATCGTAGCTTATTTGCCGGATACGACCTATCTCAATGAGCAAATGAAGGTCAAAGAAGCCCTAACCTACTTCAAGACCTTCTATAAAGATTTCAATCTTGAACGCGCCCATCATCTACTTGCAGACCTAGGTATTGATGAAAATAGTCGTCTCAAGAAACTATCAAAAGGAAACAAGGAAAAGGTACAACTGATTTTGGTTATGAGCCGTGATGCTCGTCTCTATGTTCTGGACGAACCCATTGGTGGGGTGGATCCAGCAGCCCGTGATTATATTCTCAATACCATTATCAACAACTACTCCCCAACTTCTACCGTTTTGATTTCTACCCACTTGATTTCTGATATCGAGCCAATCTTGGATGAAATTGTCTTCCTGAAGGATGGAAAAGTCGTCCGTCAAGGCAATGTAGATGATATTCGCTATGAGTCAGGTGAATCCATTGACCAACTCTTCCGTCAGGAATTTAAGGCCTAAGCAAAGGAGATTATTATGTTTTGGAATTTAGTTCGCTACGAATTTAAAAATGTTAACAAGTGGTATTTAGCCCTCTACGTTGCCGTGCTAGCCCTTTCTGCCATTATCGGAATACAGACACAGACCTATAACAATCTACCTGCCAAAGAAAGTCAACTTACTATGCTACTTTTTCTAGCTACTGTCTTTAGTGGCTTGATGATTACACTGGGGATTTCAACTATTTTCTTAATTATTAAACGCTTCAAAGGTAGTGTCTATGACCGACAAGGTTATCTGACTTTGACATTGCCAGTTTCTGAACATTATATCATCTCAGCCAAACTAGTCGGTGCCTTTATCTGGTCTATTGTCAGCACTACTGTACTAGCAATCAGTGCTTTCATTGTTCTGACCCTTACGGCTCCAGATTGGTTTGCAACTTCTGACGTGATTCCATTTATAGAAACACATCTTCCTCAACTCTCTCTTATGGGGGTATCCTTCCTACTAAATACTATTTCTGGAATCCTCTGCATCTACTTGGCTATTTCCATTGGACAGCTTTTCAATGAATACCGTACCGCACTGTCAATTGTAGCCTACATTGGTATCCAAATCGTCGTTGGCTTTATTGAACTCTTCTATCGTTCTAACCCTGGTTTCTACTTCCCATCAACCACAGGAGGAGCTGATCAGTTCCAGATGGGTATTATCATGACTATTCTGGAAGAAGTTATTCTTATAGCCATCTACTATCTAGGAACTTATCACATCTTGAAAAACAAGGTTAATTTGCAATAAAAAAGGCCCAGCTAAACAGCTGGGTTTTGATTTAACTCAATATCAAATTGGCTACAATAGGGCTGACAAAGACATAGAGAATACCGGTGACACCGATAGCCAAGCCACCCATGGCTCCTGCTACAGAGCCATATCGAAAGGCTGTTCCTGTTCCAACTGCATGGCCTGTTCCTCCAAGGGAAAGACCAACAGCTACTGGGTCGTCAATTTTCAACCACTTCAAAAGGGTTGGTCCGATAACACTGGTTAAAATCCCAGTCGCCACTACAACCACCAAGGTCACGGTCGTCAGACCTTGCAATTTTTCTGTGATTCCAACTGCCATGGCGGTTGTTACTGACTTAGGAAAGAGAGAAATGGCTAGGAAAAAGTCCATGCCAAAAATCTTAGCTACAAGGGCTGTGAAAGAGGTATTGACCACTACCGCTAGCAGACTACCAAAGAGAATACTGCGAGCATGGTGCTTCATCAAGTGGAAACTCTTATAAAGCGGAATCCCTAGAGCCACGGTCGATGGGACAATCAAGTTGTTCAAATAAACCCCACCTTGGTAGTAATCTTGGTAAGAAATACCCGTCACTTTTAGAAAGATGATAATGAAAACAGCTGACAAAAGCAAGGGCGTTGTCAATGGATGGGGAAAACGTCTGTAAATCAGCATTCCTACTAGATAGGCTAGGATAGACAGGGCAAGCCCAAACAGGGGATTGGAAACAAATTCACTCATTTGGCATCTCCTTTCTCATAATCTCCCTCAAACCGTCTCTTGATGAACTGAACTACCAAGGCTATGAGGATAATATTGATGACTGCTGCAAAAAAGACAATCAAAACAATTGGCAAAAGATAGGGAGCAATCACATCAAACTTCTCCATGATTCCCACTGCTGGCGGCAAAAAGAGAGTGGTCATATTGGCCAGCAAGAAATTCCCCACCATATTGACATGCCTAGTTCTCAGCCACTTGAATTGTAGGGCGAGAAAGAGAATAATCAAACCGATAATACTGCCTGGGATGGGCAAATGAAAGAAACTAGAGATTCCCTCTCCGATTAGAGAAATCACAAAGAGAATCATTAATTGAACATATAATTTCATCCTAAACTCCACAAAATAGACTTCTTGCATACCAGTTTACTCTTTTTTCAGAAAATTTCAAGGAAATGCACAAAAGGTAATGAAAATTAGATATGGAAAGGGGATACAAACAATTCTTGACTTGTGAAAACAGGCATGATTTAGGATAAGAGATGCCAGCGTCCTTCTTGCCAGCTTGATTTAAAAGTAGTATAATTATTGCATGCGCAATCATCTTGTGATGCAGAGACTGTCCGTGAATGGACATTCTTCTATCTTATAACTCTAAAAAGAAAGGAGATACTATGACCTACTTGGAAAAATGGTTTGACTTCAATCGGCGTCAGAAAGAAATTGAAAGTCTCTTGGAAGAGACTATTGCCCAGCAGAGCGAGCAAAGTCTGACCTTGAAAGAGTTTTACCTGCTCTACTATCTGGACTTGGCTCAAGAAAAATCTCTACGTCAGATTGACCTCCCAGATAAACTTCATCTGAGCCCGAGCGCTGTTTCTCGGATGGTGGCTCGCTTGGAAGCCAAAAATTGCGGTCTACTTAGTCGCAGGTGTTGTGATCAAGATAGACGCTCTAGCTTTATCTGCCTGACAAGTGATGGGCAAAAGACACTGGCCACTCTACAAAAGGCTGTTGAAGAGAGCTTGGAAACTGGTTTGGATTTCTTGATTTAAGATGATTTTAGAAAAAAGTTGCGTGCGCAATCATTTTTCTTGACATTCTCTTTTACAAGGAGTAAAATAAAATCATCATTAAACAAAGGAGTTTTAAATATGATTGAAATTACCTATCTAGATGCCAGCAAGAATGAAAGAACTGTAACTTTCGAATCTTATGAAGACTTTGATCGTTCGCAACAAGCTTGCCTTATCGGCGTCGCAGACTACTACCCTGTCCAAAAATTAACTTACAACGGTCATGATTTGGACTACCATGGGACTTATGGAGATATCTTCTTCTATCTCATGAAACAAGATTTAAGCCAATATAACTAAAAAAGGAGAAATACAATGGCAAAAGCAATTACAGATGCAACATTCGAACAAGAAACAAAAGACGGTTTGGTCTTGGTAGACTTCTGGGCAACTTGGTGTGGTCCATGTCGTATGCAAGGTCCAATCTTGGACAAATTGTCTGAAGAGCTTTCAGAAGATGTTTTGAAAATCGTTAAAATGGACGTTGATGAAAATCCAAACACAGCTCGTGCCTTTGGAATCATGTCTATCCCAACTCTTCTCTTCAAAAAAGACGGCCAAGTTGTCAAACAAGTTGCTGGTGTTCACACAGCAGAACAAATCAAGGCCATCGTTGCTGAATTGAGCTAATCAAACGAGAGACCAAGTACTTGCTTTGGTCTCTTTTTTCTTGCCCTTTGCTATTTTTCAAAAAATATGCTAGACTGTATGTAGAATATTACGATGTTTGGGACATGCCATCGCTAAAAAAAACCTTGACTTGGTATTTTTTAGCTCCCTCAAGGGAGCTTTTTGCGTGCTCTGAACATTTCCCATTTTGGAAGGAGTACTATGAAACGTCAATCTGCCTTGGTCGTCTTTAGTGGCGGTCAAGATTCCACAACCTGCCTCTTTTGGGCTAAAGAACACTATGAAACAGTCGAAGCTGTCACCTTCGCTTACGGCCAACGCCATCATCTCGAAATTCAAATCGCTAGAGAAATCGCTAAGGAACAGGGCATTCGCCATCACATCTTAGATATGTCTCTGCTGGGACAAATCACTGAAAATGCCTTGACTTCTGATCTGGAGATTGAGCAAAAAGAGGGAGAGATTCCCAATACCTTCGTTGACGGTCGCAACCACCTCTTTCTGTCCTTTGCGGCAGTTCTTGCTAAGCAACGAGGCATTAAAGACATCGTGACAGGTGTCTGCGAAACAGACTTTTCAGGCTACCCCGATTGTAGAGATGTCTTTGTCAAATCCCTTAATGTTACCCTCAACCTTGCCATGGATTACGACTTCGTTATCCAAACACCTCTCATGTGGCTAGACAAGGCTGAAACTTGGGAATTGGCTGACCAACTCGGTGCCTTTGACTACGTTCGTGAAAAGACCTTAACCTGCTACAACGGGATTATCGGAAGTGGCTGTGGAGATTGCCCAGCCTGCCATCTACGTCAGCATGGTCTAGATGTTTATCTCTCACAGAAAGGAGAGGCCTAATGTTTTTCGCACCCAAAGAAATCAAACAAGAAACTGGGGAGTCTCTGGTCTACAATCCTCACAGAACCTTGGTATCAAAAGAATTTACCTTTGATGCTGCCCACCACCTCTTTCACTATGAGGGAAAATGTAAGTCCCTGCACGGCCATACCTATCATCTGCAGATTGCTGTCAGTGGATTTTTAGATGAACGTGGCATGACCTACGATTTCGGAGACATCAAAGCAATCTACAAGAACTACTTAGAACCCCACTTGGATCATCGCTATCTCAATGAAACTCTTCCCTATATGAACACGACTGCTGAAAATATGGTTTACTGGATTTTCCAAACCATGAACCAAGAGTTGCCAGACGAGCGCGGTCTCCGTTTGGAATACGTTCGCCTCTATGAGACTCCGACTGCCTTTGCGGAGTTTAGACGGGAGTGGTTAGATGACTAGGGAACGTGTCCTCAAACTACCAGTTCTAGAAATTTTTGGCCCAACCTTTCAAGGCGAAGGCCGTGCAATCGGGCAGAAAACCATGTTTGTCCGCACTGCTGGTTGCGACTACCACTGCGACTGGTGCGATTCTGCCTTTACTTGGGATGGCTCTGAAAAGCCAACTCGTATGACTGCTGACGAGGTCATTGCTGCCTTGGATAAATTGGGGAGCTACGACTATGTAACCCTATCTGGGGGAAATCCTGCTATCCTAGCAGCCAACATGGCTGAACTCGTCACTAAACTCAAGGAACGTGGTGTCACTCTAGCTGTTGAGACCCAAGGCTCCCGCTGGCAAAATTGGTTAAAAGACATCGACCAAGTTACTCTCAGTCCCAAACCTCCTTCATCCAAGATGGAAGTCAACTTTGAGACCTTGGACTTTATCGTTTCCCAACTGGATCCAGACAAGGTCACCTTTAAAATCCCTGTCTTTGATGATGCAGATTTGGACTTTGCCCGAGGCATACAAGAACGCTACCAACCAGATGTTCTCTTCTTATCGGCTGGAAATCCTGAGCCCAAGGCTACGGGTAATATTGTCCAAGACCAACTGGACCGTCTCAAAGAACTCTGGGAACGTGTCGCTACTGACGATAGCTGGGGCAATGTCCGCGTCCTTCCTCAACTCCATACCCTCCTTTACGATAACCAACGTGGTGTTTAAGATTAGAAAGAAAAAATCATGTCACAACAAGAAGAAATGAAAAACCTTAGCCTACTGGGCAACAAAGAAACCAACTACATTTTTGAATATCAACCAGAAGTCCTCGAATCCTTTGACAATCGTCATGTGGAAAATGACTATTTTATCAAATTTAACTGTCCTGAATTTACCTCACTTTGCCCAATCACTGCTCAGCCAGACTTTGCAACTATCTATATTTCCTACATCCCTGACAAGCTCTGTGTCGAGTCAAAATCCCTCAAACTCTACCTCTTTAGCTACCGAAACCACGGAGATTTCCACGAAAACTGTATCAACACCATCGGGAAAGACTTGGTCAACTTGCTAGACCCTCGCTATTTGGAGGTTTGGGGAAAATTCACTCCGCGCGGTGGTATCTCAATTGACCCCTACTACAACTACGGTAAGCCTGGAACTAAGTATGAAAGCTTGGCAGAACAACGCCTCTTCCAACACGACCTCTATCCAGAGAAAATTGACAACCGTTAATACTCTTCGAAAATCAAATTCAAACCGCGTCAACGTCGCCTTGCCGTACTCAAGTACAGCCTGCGGCTAGTTTCCTAGTTTGCCCTTTGATTTTCATTGAGTATAAACAGATAAGAAAAAGCCCTGTTCCTCAAATCGAGGAGCAAGGCTTTTTGAGTTTCAATTATTCTTCTGTTCCAAGGAAGTTTTTCGCAACAAGGGCTGCAAGAACCCCACCAACGATTGGGGCAAGGATGAAAATCCAAACTTGTTGAAGGGCTGCGCCACCTACCAAAACAGCTGGTGCCAAGCTACGAGCTGGGTTTACTGAAAGTCCAGTAATGTTCAATCCCACAAGAATCATCGCCATCAAGGACAAACCGATTACCAAACCAGCAATCGCGCCATTGCCCTTGCTTGCTGATGTCACAGTCATGATAACCAAGACAAACAAGAAAGTTGCGATGACTTCAAACAAGAAACCACCAAAGACAGTGACACCGTTTGCCAAGGCATTTTCACCAAGGCTAGCAGTTGACATCCCTGAGTTAGCCAAGAGGAAAAAGACAGCACCAGACGCAAGGAAAGCTCCAACTACTTGTCCAAGGATGTAGTTGACAAGGTCTTTTGATGACAAGCGTTTGTTAACAAACATAGCAATCGAAACAGCTGGATTCAAGTGAGCACCTGAAACCGTTCCGATTGAGTAGGCTGCAACCACGATGGCTAAACCAAAGGCAAAGGCAATTCCTAGGTGACCAAGGCCATCAAGACCATTTCCAAAAACAACAGCTCCTGTTCCGATGAACACAAGCATGAACGTACCGATTAACTCAGCGACAAATTTTTTCATTTTCTTTCTCCTTTTTTCAAAAACTAGATACTAGTCTATCAAAAGAGGGAAAGGGTTTCAAGAAAATTGATTGGAAATTTTCGGGATAAAATTCTATAAAAACGGTAGTGTTTATTTGAAACATTTTTTCTAAAGGTATATACTATCAATATAGTTCTAATAAGTTATTTATTCCCTAATTTGAACTAATTTTTACAACTTTGCTGTTCTTTTATGAACGTTTGAATGGTATCGTGGATACCAAGGAGGAATCATATGTCTAAAGTTGCTATTGTCACAGGTGCAGGTCAAGGAATCGGTTTTGCAATCGCAAAACGATTGGTTCAAGATGGCTTTAAGGTAGGAGTCTTAGACTACAATCCCGAAACAGCTGAAAAAGCTGTTGCCGAATTATCAGCTGAAAATGCCTTTGCTGTCGTGGCCGATGTTTCGAAACAGGTCGAAGTTGCACAAGCATTTCAAAAAGTTGTTGACCATTTTGGTGATTTGAATGTTGTCGTAAATAACGCTGGTGTTGCTCCAACTACTCCTCTTGATATAATTACTGAGGAACAATTTACACGCACTTTCGGTATCAACGTTGGTGGTGTCATTTGGGGTTCACAAGCTGCACAAGCGCAATTTAAAGCACTTGGCCACGGAGGTAAAATTATCAACGCAACCTCTCAAGCCGGTGTAGTCGGTAACCCAAATCTAACTGTTTACGGCGGAACCAAATTTGCTGTTCGTGGAATTACGCAAACATTAGCACGTGATTTAGCAGACTCAGGCATCACTGTTAACGCCTACGCACCAGGTATTGTGAAAACACCAATGATGTACGATATCGCTCATGAAGTTGGTAAAAATGCAGGAAAAGATGACGAGTGGGGTATGCAGACATTTGCAAAAGATATTACTCTAAAACGTCTATCTGAACCAGAAGATGTGGCTGCTGCCGTCAGCTTCCTTGCAGGACCAGATTCAAACTACATTACAGGACAAACCATTATCGTTGATGGTGGTATGCAATTCCATTAAGATAGACAAAAAGAGGTTGGAAAATGATTCAACCTCTTTTGTTAGTTAGGAGGATACAATAGAAACTCTTTCAATAAATAATATTAGCTTATCCCTAGTATTGAAAAGACTGGATGGCTTCTTTCAAGTCATCTTGTAAACTATTTCTCTGGTCAAGTTGGACATAGACTTCCAACAGACAGGATCTGAAGTTGGAAAATTTATAAAAATCTTCCCTTTCTTCTATCGGAAAGTCAACAGTTTTTATCCAAGAAGCTACTTGCTCTTGCTCCAACTTCCCTTGTAAAATCGGTTCATAAAGTACTCTGGCTAAACGCCAATCTTCATCATCTGTAAAGCGAAGCGAAATTCTTTTAAATAGTTGGCCAAGTATCTCAAATACTTCATGAACTCTGTTTTTAGGAAAGTCTGGATGACAAACCACCTCTGTCAGTAAATCGGCTCCATGTGCAAAAGCATGAACCCAACCATACTGACTTGAAAAACCCGTTGTATCCTTTTCTTTTGAAAGATAGTACAAACCTTGATTTAAAAGGACATTACGAATTTCTGCTTTTAATCTCTGATAGAAAATCGATTGCTGGTTGGCATCAGCAGACAAGAGATTTGCATAAACAAGTGCTCTAAAAGAACGTTCAAGGGTTGGCAGACCTACCTTATCAATCTCTTTATCTAGTCCTCCATCAGCTGATACCACCTCAGCAATGAACTGAAATTGTTCCTGTGTAAATAGCTCTTCCTGAATCCCTCTAGCAAAGCTTGTAAAAACAAGATCATCGCGAATTTCTGGAGAAGGATCTCCCAAATGATCAAGCAACCACTGGATTTCTTCATCATGATAACTTGGTTTTTCTTCTGCTATTTTTCTAAGTAACTCTTGATACATGATCAATACCTCTAGATTTCTAACAACTGTTCAAAAAACTGTCCTTAGGTGACTTAATATTGAATTCTCAATTAAACAAAATCTGATATATAATGAAGTAAATAACTATCAATACCAACTCTAGAGCAAGTTCAAATTTAACATCACGACCTTCAACGGCGTTTTTGAAAATAGCTACAGCTAAGCCAAATATAATGACGCTTAACAATCCAGATATCATCAGCATAAGAATCACCTACTTTTCTATTCCCCTACTCTCCCAACTGGGCACTGTAGGCGATGATCTGATCAACTGTGTCAGACAAGAATTGGATGGTATCACGGAGTGGTTTATCTGTTGAGATATCTGCTCCGATAATCATGGCTGACTCAAGCGGTGTCTTGCTACCACCTGATTTGAGGAGATTGAGCCAATCTTCAGCTCCAGTTTCTGAATGTTTCAGATGAAGGTAACCCGCAGTCGAGATGACTAGTCCTGCTGAGTAGGTATAGCTATACAAGCCCATGTAGTAGTGAGCTTGACGCATCCAAGTCAAAGCCGCATCGTCGTCAATTTCAATGGCATCTCCCCAGAAATCCGTCAAGACTTCCTTCATAATACTGTTGAGTTTGCTTGCTCCAAAGGTCTCCCCTTCTTCAATCAATGTATACACCTTACGCTGGAAGGCTGCTTCCAAGAGGTGGGTAATAAAGTTATGGAAGTAGGTGTCTGTCAAGCGGTGAGCCAAAGCGAAGCGTTTTTGACGTGGATCGTCAGATTGGTGCTCCAAGTAGTCACTGAGTAGCAATTCATTGAAAGTTGACGGTGCTTCAACATAGTAGGTCGACATGTGAGCATTAAAGTAGCTTTGGTGGTTGTCTGAAAAGATGAATTGACCAGAATGCCCGATTTCATGAATCAAGGTATAGACATCGCTCAAACGACCTGTCCAGCTCATGAGGACATAAGGGTGCACGCGATATGGGTCCGCTGCATAACCGCCAGAATCCTTACCACTATTAGCAGCAAAGTCCACCCAGCGCTCTTCTTGATAGCGAGCAACTTCCTGACAATATTCTTGCCCCAAAGGTTCTACCGACTTCATGACCAAGTCATAGGCATCGTCAATAGTCACTTGAGGATTCAGGGCGCTATCCAAGTCCAATTTCCAGTCTGCAAAAGTCATCTTTTCAAGACCATTAACCTTGGCAACATGCTTGAGGTATCTCTGAGCAACGGGCGCAAAATCCTTCATGATGAGGTCAATCTGACGATCAAACATGGCACGGTCTACTTCCTGTTCAGCTAGAAGATAGTCAAAAACAGAGTCATAGCCCTTCATATCTGCCAATAGTTTTTCAGACTTGACTTGGGCTAGATAGGCTGCTGCAGCCGTATTTTGGTGCTTACGAAGTCCTTCTGAGAAAGAACGGAAAGATTTCTCACGAACCTCAGCGTCCTCATGATTTTGGTAGAAATTCTCATAAGTCACAAAGCTGTTTTTGTAGGTCTTACCATGAGCTTCAAAGTCAGCCATTTCGAAATCCCCAGCTCGCATTTTAGTGTAAATATCCTGCGGACTGTAGAAAACTTCACCCAGATTGGTCAAGGCCTTCTCCACATCAGCCCCTAGATAGTGGGCTTTTTTGATTTTGGCCTGACGAATGGCAGCTGTTAAATGAGGCAATTTACCCAAACGGTCCAAGACTTCCTCATCTGCTGCCACCAAGGCATCGTCAAAGAAGGTCAGAGCTACGCTGGCGTCTGTTTCAAATTCCATCCCAGCTTGGGCAATATTGGCAAATTCGTCATTGCTATAGTCTGTCGTCTGAGGCATAAATCCATAGTTTCCAATATGGCTCATCTGAATGTAGATTTGTTCCAATTCCGCAAAGGCCTTCTCGAAATCTTCAAAAGTATGAAGATTGCCCTTATAGTCACGGCTAAACTGGTTGATGTCTTCGCGAGCCTTCTCGATTGCACGCAAGAAATCTTCACGATCTTGGTATAGGGCTGTTAAATCCCAAAGTTCCTTCTCTGGAAATTCTGAACGGTGTTTTTGTTCCATTTTCTTCCTCTTATTTCTCTAATTCTAATAAAACACTAAGGGCTGATAAGGCGTAAAGCGGTGCTGTTTCTGCTCTCAAAATACGAGGACCAAGACCTGCCAAGACTGCTCCCTTAGCTTCAAAACTTTCGATTTCTGCAGGTGACAGACCACCTTCTGGACCAAAGATAAAGAGCAATTTGTCTCCTTTCTCGAGTCCAGTAACTGCTTGTAAAAGCGCAGCGCTTTCTCCTTCTTTAGCTGATTCTTCATAGGCCACTACGATAGAGTCAAACTGGTCAAGTTGGGCTAGCAAGTCTGCTTTATTCTCGAAAAGCTGGATACTTGGGATACGATTTCGCTTGCTTTGTTCTGCTGCTCCAAGGGCAATTTTTTCTAGTTTTTCAATCTTTTTACCCAATTTTTTGCCATCCCATTTGGCGACCGACCAATCGGCAGGAAAGGCCCAGATTTGGCTGGCACCCAGTTCGGTCACTTTTTGAGTGATAAACTCCAGCTTGTCTCCCTTAGGAAAGCCAGATGCGATGGTCACCTGGATTGGTAATTCCACGTTGTCAGCTAACTTTTCAACCAACTCAAACTGACGATTTTCAACATCCAAGACGCGCGCCAAACGCTTGATACCATCATCAAAGACTAAGGTAACCTCATCATCTTCTTTCAGGCGCATGACCTGAAACATATGCTTGCTGGTCTCCTTGTCCTCGATAGTGACAGGAGAGACTGCACTGCCTTTGACAAAATACTGTTGCATGCTAGCCTCCAATCACACCGGAAATATCCTTGGTTTTCTTAAAGACACAGGCATTCCATTCCCCTTGAACCATGTGAGTTTCGAGGAAAAATCCAGCTGACTCAGCCGACTCGCGCACCATGTCCCACTTGTCCTTGATAATTCCACTCATGATGAGGTAGCCTTCATCCTTGACCAAGCGATAAGCATCATCCGTCAGATGAACGAGGATATCCGCCAAGATATTAGCTACAATCACATCTGCCTCAATCTCAACTCCCTTAAGCAAGTCTCCTGCTGCTACATGGATGTTTTCCATACCAGGGTTTAGCTCAATATTTTCCTGAGCAACTCGAACTGCTACATCATCCAGGTCGTAGGCAAAGATTTCCTTGGCACCAAGTAGCGAGCTGGCAATAGAGAGAACCCCTGAACCAGTCCCCACATCTAGCACAGTTTCGCCACCACGAAGAACCTGCTCCAAAGCAAAGAGGCTCATCTTGGTAGTTGGGTGGGTTCCTGTCCCGAAAGCCATACCAGGATCTAGCTTGATAATCTTTTCTCCCGCAGTCGCCTCATAGTCTGTCCACGACGGCACGATGGTCAAGTCATGAGTGATACGAGCTGGTTCATAGTATTTCTTCCAGTTGTCTGCCCAGTCTTCCTCAGCCAAGGCAGTCGTCCCCATCTTGACCTCACCCAAATCCATAAAGTCTGTCAATTCTGCCAGACGGGCCTGCAAGTCTGCCTCAACCGTTGCTACATCAACCGTATCAGGGTAGTAGGCTGTCACTACGATTTCTTCTTGCTGCTCAACCTCTGGGAAAATCTCGCCGAAGCGGTCAACATTTCCCACATAGTCCATACTATCTTCGATCGCAACACCTTGCGCTCCCAGCTCAATCAAGAGATTGGAAACCAACTCCTCTCCCTCACGCTTCACTGTAACTTTTAACTCTTGCCATGTTTCCATATTTAAGATACCAAGCCCGTAAAACACAAAGCCAAAATAGAAACTTCTCTGAAGACGCTTGTGTCTATGAGAAGTTTATCTTTTTGGCACAGTGTTTAGGGCGGGTTCAGTTTAGAAATTTAACCGAACCATCCTTTCTAATCACTTACTTTATAATAATCTTTTAATCTCTCTTGCAAATGAGGTACAACTTGACTGGAGCTAAGAAATTCCTTGACATTCATGAGCTGATAGCCCTGCCCTTCATCACCAAAGGTGATATTGTCAAACTGGTTCTGTGTTAACTGACCGACTAGAAATACAGATTGTTTATCCGCAAAAAGCATACTTGGATAAAACTTACTCCAAAGCAGACAATCCTCAGTCAAATGAATTCCCAGTTCTTCATAAACTTCACGCGCTGCGCACTCAAAAGGACTTTCATCCCCCTCGCGTCCCCCACCGGGCAGTTCCCACATATTAGGCCAGGGAATGCTTGCCTTATCATCGCGTAAGATAGTCAGAAGTTTATCCCCACAAAACAAAGCAATCTTACAGCCTGTGAAATCAGAAATCTCTATTTCCATGTCAAACTCCTAGTATCTCGGATAAGGGTAAAACTCTCCCTCTTCCAAGCCTACTTTTCCTTCTTCAAAGACTTCTTGGTTCCATTCCATGACAAATTCTTCTGCTTCTGGGTCTTCCAAAAAGTCCATGAGGGCATCTAGCCCAACCTCAGCAGTATCTTTAAGGAAAAGAGCAAAATATGCTAAAAATTCACGGGAAAATCCTTTTTTAGGCAAGTAAGGGATGACAGTCAAATAGTCTTCCTCATTGACTGTTGATTTAGCAGGATTGTAAAAAAGCACTGCTTCTTCAAAGAGGATATCTTCTGATGAAACCTCTCCGTCTTCATCCACCATCTCCACGCCTGCAGCATTTTGCGCTTCTAACAAAAAACTCACTTCAACCGCGTGGTTGCGCTTATCCCAACTAATCTCAAAGTCAAAAGGAAAATTCTTCTCCAACTCTTCCTCTAAAACATCTAAAAATCCGTATGTTGCCATTTTGTCCTCTTTCTATGCGACTCTTTAATCGCCCCGATTGCTCGGAAATATGCTAAAATAGATACTACCATCTTACCACATATACATCAGAAAATCCACGTTAGAAAGGACTGCTATGCCAGACAATCTCGCGCTTCGTATGCGCCCTAAAACCATCGATCAGGTCATTGGTCAGGAACATCTGGTCGGACAAGGAAAAATCATCCGCCGCATGGTGGAAGCCAACCGCCTGTCTTCCATGATTCTCTACGGACCTCCTGGAATCGGCAAGACCAGTATTGCTTCTGCCATCGCTGGGACTACTAAGTATGCCTTTCGTACCTTCAATGCGACAGTTGACAGTAAAAAACGACTGCAAGAAATCGCGGAAGAGGCTAAATTTTCCGGGGGTCTCGTCCTATTGCTAGACGAGATTCATAGACTAGATAAAACCAAGCAAGACTTCCTCTTGCCTCTCTTGGAAAGTGGACTGGTCATCATGATTGGCGCTACGACTGAAAATCCTTTCTTCTCTGTCACTCCTGCCATTCGTAGCCGAGTTCAAATTTTTGAGTTGGAACCTCTGTCTAACCAAGACGTCAAAGAGGCTCTTCAGATAGCTCTAAGTAACCCTGAACGTGGTTTTGATTTTCCAGTAGAACTAGATGAAGATGCGCTGGATTTCATTGCTACCTCTACAAACGGAGACCTTCGCTCTGCCTTCAACTCACTGGATTTGGCAGTTCTATCTACCCCTGAGAATGACAAGGGCATCCGCCATATCACCCTAGACATAATGGAAAATAGTCTTCAGAGAAGCTACATTACCATGGACAAGGATGGAGACGGTCACTATGATGTTCTATCTGCCCTGCAAAAGTCTATCCGTGGCTCAGATGTTGATGCCAGTCTTCACTATGCTGCCCGCTTGATTGAGGCTGGTGATTTGCCAAGTCTCGCTCGTCGCTTGACTGTTATCGCTTATGAAGATATCGGTTTGGCCAATCCTGAGGCCCAGATTCATACCGTGACTGCTCTGGATGCTGCACAAAGGATTGGATTCCCAGAAGCCCGCATTCTCATTGCCAATATCGTGATTGATTTAGCCCTTTCTCCAAAATCCAACTCAGCCTATGTAGCTATGGACAAGGCACTTGCCGACCTCAAAACATCAGGGCATTTGCCTATTCCTCGGCACCTGCGTGATGGACACTACAGCGGAAGCAAGGAACTAGGGAATGCCCAAGACTATCTCTATCCACACAACTATCCTGGAAATTGGGTCAAGCAAGACTATCTGCCAGAAAAAATCCGCAATCATCACTATTTCCAAGCAGAAGATACTGGTAAATATGAACGGGCTTTGGCTCAAAGAAAGGAAGCTATCGACCGTTTGCGAAAAATCTGAAATCCTTTTCAAAAAATTGCACTTTCCTCTTGATTTTTTTTGAAAAAGTGGTATCATATAAACATAGAAACGCTGTGGTGTACGACTTCACACTTAAGTGTTGACCGACTATTTTTTGTATTATTAGGGAAACAAAAGTCTTCTAACAGCATGTAGGCCGTCTCACACGGAAACAGCTTCAGTTAGAGCGAGTTGCCCACCTGCTTAATTGCGCGGGTTCAATACAAACCGTGAAGTTTCGGCACCAATACAGCTTTTTTCTTTGCCTCCTTAGCTCAGCTGGCAGAGCAGCGGACTCTTAATCCGTGGGTCACAGGTTCGATCCCTGTAGGGGGCATCTAAATACAACAGGAAAAGCCTTGATAACCAAGGCTTTTTTGCTTATCTATAACTGATTTGCCTCATCATTTGCCCCACTTTTAAATCTATCTTTTCTTTTTGAACCAAATTACATCTTAACAAATAGTGTAAAGCCAGTTACTTTTGCTTTGATGCCATACAATATTTTCATGTAGAGAAGACAAATTTTATCTTCTCTTTTTATTTTCAAAATAATAAAAACTGATTTTCTTTTCATAAATCAGACTGAAACTTCCAAATTTTCCATTTTGTTTATTGACATTTCCTCTAAAAAGGTGTATAATATTTTTATTATCAAACTATACTATACTATATAGGGGGTATTGAAATGAAATTTTCTAATCGTTTACTGCTATTCCTTGCAGGAGTTGTTTTTGTCCTTTTAGGACTTTTCCTATTTACAAACCCAGTAGCTAATCTTGTTGCTTACAGCTGGTGGATTGCATTTGGTTTACTGGTTTCTTCTATAGCAGCTATTTTAGGCTATTTCTCTGTACCAAAAGAGCTTCGCTCACCAGCTCATCTTTTCCAAGGGATTGTTAATCTTCTCTTAGCTCTTTACCTCGTTGCCTATGGCTTTGTGACGCTGCCAGTTGTCATTCCAACTATTTTAGGAATTTGGTTAATTGTAGAAGCCATTATAGCTTTCTTTAAAGGCAATCGTCTGGGATTGATTTTCCCTATTATTGGCAACCATATCATGTGGATAGCGTTGCTTGCATTTTTACTAGGTCTAGTGATTTTGTTCAATCCAGTAGCTACAAGTGTCTTTGTCGTTTATGTCGTTGCCTTTGCATTTTTAATTGTTGGTTTCACCTATATCCTTGATGCCTTTCGTAAATAATCTAGCTGCCATTTTGGGCATATTAAAATAGCTGGGAAGTTACATTCTCAGCTTTTTCTGTTGCCTCCTTAGCTCAGTTGGTAGAGCAGTAGACTCTTAAGCTATGGGGCGCAGGTTCGAGCCCTGCAGGGGGCACATCTAAATCAACAGAAATAAGCCTTGAAACCAAGGCTTTTTTTAACGTCTAATAGCTTTTTGTAGAAAAGTATTTAAAAATAAAAGAGAAGAGAATCTCTCACTCTCTTCTCAGTATATCTTATTAAATTTAGTTTTTCTTAATCTAGCTGATTTTCCTTTGCAACGACAAATTCCTTAACCAATCGATAGATAACAGCAAATATCGGTGTAAAGAATATCATCCCAAGTAAGCCAAAGAGATTGCCTCCAATACTAGCAGCCGCAAGCGTGAAAATAGCTGGCAAACCAATAGACTGACCTACAACTCTAGGATAAATAAGGTTTCCTTCAATCAGCTGTATAACTTGATATAGAAGAAGAGAAAGTAAGGCTTGAGTAGGACTCACTGTGAAGATAAAAATCGCTCCCACAACACAAGCAATCATAGGCCCTACATAAGGAATGAACGATAGCACTCCTGCAAAGATACCTGTCATTACTCCATAGGGTATCCCAAACACGCTGTAACCAACCGCTATCATAACTCCTATGATAACTGCTTCAATCAGCTGACTCATCAAAAATTGGTCATAAGTCTCTAGTGCTACTTGTCCAATGTAAGTCAACTTTATCACCACCTTCTCTGGAAGAAAAACTTTTAGAAGTCGACTCGTCATCGCTGCCAAATGTTCCTTACTGGATAAAAATAAAAAGGTGAAGACTATAATCAAAAAGGCATTCATCAAACTTGAAAAAATATTGCCGATATTACTAGTCAGACCTGATAAAAAACCTATCAAAGCTTGGCTAATAGAACTAGATTGTCCCTGTATGCCTGATACGATAGTTGACAACATGTCTTTGGTTACAAATTCCGAGCTGCCTAGCAATTTCCCAAGTTGAGTAAGGACTGTTGAAAGGACTGTTCCCAGCTGACTAATAGTCTGGGCTAGGGTTGGCAGCACCAAAACCAAAAGAGCAATCACGATTAAGATAAGAGCTAGGAAAACAAGTACCATGGCAATCGGACGACGCAACTCTGCCTTTACCTTCAATTTAACTAAGTACTGTTCAATTTTTTTCATAGGAACATTAAGCACAAAAGCAATAACAGCACCATAAATCAAGGTTGATATTACATCAAAGAGAGAGATTGCTCCTGATATAAAGCTCGATGCATTCAGAATTACAAGAGCAACCAGCCCTATAAAAAGTATTAACGGGGTGTATTTTTTTACTAAGTTCATAAATTCTCCTTAATAAACATGTTTAGATACGACTATACTATTTGGTTTTTCAAACTCTCGATTAAGGTAGGCTTGGTAAGTTCCTGGAGCGATAAATCCTTTGGGTGAGAGGATATCGGTGCCAGCCTGACCGACTATGGTATCAGCCAAGAGCACACAGTTTGTAGATAAGACAAAGTAGGATTTAAACTTAGATTTGATAAATTTATAAAGTTCCCCATCTGTCTCATGTCTGATTTTATAAGCGTAGGTGTAGTCTTCCTTACCATCACCTGTCATGATTTTATCTGCACTTGGCTCCCATGGAATCGTCAGTTGTTTCAATTCAGCCAACTTTTTCTGAACTGCTTTTTCCATTTCAGGCGTCAAATCTATCCCATAACCAAAAAGCGTTTTTTGACTCTCACGTTTACATAGGTCAATGTACTTGTCACGATCACAGAAATATAAGACACCATCTCCTACCATGCCAAATAAGGTCTCAGAAGACGGATCATAGTTGCCATAAGAAATAACACGGCCTTGATAGCAGATATCCACATGACCAATTGCCGAAAACAGAGAGGTCTCAGCTGTATGAACAAAAATTTCAAGCTCCGCTGTCTTACCAGACTTCACTATTCCAAGATGGATATCTTCTTCCTCATCAGCATTTTCCAGCATAAATTTGTTAACTTTTGCTAAAGTTCTTGCAGGGATGAGAGCGGCTAGGACAATAGGTAAGCTAATTCTAATACGACGTTTGAGATGGTTTTTCCCAATTTCCTCCTCAAACAAGAAACCATCACGGATATTGGACACACCATAAAGGAAAAAATAAGCCCCTAATACAAAGAGTTGAAAGACAGAATTTCCTGTAGAGGACAAAAGACTAGTCCCACCAAGAAAAACTAGTACGAGTCCATCTAGTAAGAGACGAAAACGAGGTCGAATTTTGTTTTTGCGGTAGAGAACATAGGTGACAAGGTTAATACTAGCATGAAAAATCTGATAAACTCCAATCACAAGAGCCAAAATATAAATCGGCACATCCGTCGCAAGATTGGAGCCAAGCAAATATCCCAGCACTAACAATTTAACCAGTGCAACTCCCAAGGTGTCCGTTGACTGACTTTTTTTGAAAATACGTAATACTAAATCTAAGACCGTTGCTATCCAAGCTAAAAACAGAACCAGTCGAATAACCTTTACTGGCAACCAAGTCCCCGTGACCATCAAGATGAGACCTAGCAGAACAAACAAGAACCCCTGAGCAAGTAATTTCTTACCTGTCAGACCTAAAGATAGAATTTTCGCCATATAAAAACCTTTCAACAATAAAAATTAAACACTCCGATTAAACTGACTAGTAAATAGCCAACACTACAAACAGCCTGTGCCAGCAACATATGGTGACTAGAAATGACTGTAGTAATGTCACCATCTTGTCTTATGCACTTCTAAAATTTGTTATATTGATTAGAAACCAGAGCTTATAAAAACTAGCTAAACTCGAGAGATAGACACAATTGCGACGAAAAAATGTATAACCAATTCAACTTGTTAAGGTAAGAAAGCATTATTTCCAATCTATTAATTATTCATCTATTACCTATTATGACACAATATTCCCTATAGTTCAACTTTTTACTTGTTTTTATATTACACGGACTAAAAAGTTTTCAACAGTTGATTGCATTTGTTTTAATAAGTTTTAACCTTTCTTGGTTAGATAAAAAAAGAACCATACAGTTTAGAATCTGTATGGTTTTTGCCCCACTTTTGTCCCATTTTTAAATCATGACATTGAAAATACCTAAAATCACTTATATTTCAATATTTTTAATTGCTCTCAATATGAAAGTCCTTTCCAAATCCCTGTAGGGGGCATCTAAATCAACAGGAAAAAGCCTTGATTTACAAGGCTTTTTTGCTTTCCTTTTAAAAATTGTCGTGCAATTTGCCGTGTTTTTACAACAAACTTTTCACAGCCATAAATTCCTCACTAATTTTTTCCTCCAATGTGTGACCATAAACTTCAACCAGCATAGAGATATCTTTGTGTCCTAAAATTTTCGCAATAACTCCCAAATCAATATTATTATGCCATAAATAACTACCATAAGTGTGTCTAGCTCCTTTAGTAGTAATCAATGGAGAAATTTGCAATTCCTTCAACATTACTTTTATAGCTTTATTGACTGTTGCAATATCTGGAACATCGTAGGCATATCCATAATGCTGAAAAATCATTTTATACCTATTCTTGATTCCTAGCTCTTTATTAGCCTTCTCTTGTTCAATTTTTAGGACTTGTAATATCTTGATACATTCTTCGTCTATCGGTACCATCCGAATAGACGTTTTGTTTTTTGGAGGGACAAATTTATGAGAAAGAGTATTAAACCTCCTATAATACTGAATAAAATATTTCAGGCTCTTGATAATAATGTCGCGGTCTTGAAGATTGTATTTTACAATACCAACAAATTCATTCTTTCCAAAGTAGCAATATCTCCAAAGGATGTTACCAACAGCGGAAAAAGAAGTAAGGAACTATTCATAGTAATAGCCGTAGCAAATCTTTGCATTTTTGCCTTATCTTCTTTAAGATAGTACTATTAAAAAAAGAAAAGGTGAAAATCATGGAAACATATACACTTGCAAATGGGGTTGCTATTCCTAAAATTGGTTTTGGAACTTGGCAAATTGCCGAAGGCGAAGAAGCCTATAACAGCGTTAGCTTCGCACTTAAGGCGGGTTACACACATATTGATACCGCACAAATTTACGGTAACGAGGTTTCTGTAGGTAAAGCGATTGCTGATAGTAATTTGGCACGTGAGGATATTTTCCTAACTACCAAACTTTGGAATGATAAGCATGATTACGAGTTAGCTAAGACTTCTATCGATGAGTCTCTCGAAAGACTTGGTGTGGATTATTTGGATCTTTTACTTATCCATTGGCCTAATCCAAAGGCGCTTCGTGAGAATGATGATTGGAAGGCTGGCAATGCGGGTGCATGGAAGGCTATGGAAGAAGCCTACAAAGAAGGTAAGGTGCGTGCTATCGGTGTGTCTAACTTTATGCAACACCACCTAGAAGCTCTTATTGAAACAGCTGAAATTGTTCCACATGTCAATCAAATCCTCTTGGCTCCAGGTTGTAACCAAGAAGACTTAGTTGCCTATTGCCAAGAGCGCGATATCCTTCTTGAAGCCTATAGTCCACTAGGTACAGGTAGCATTTTTGGAAATGAAGATGTTGAAGCAGTGACTGAACGTAACGGTAAATCTGTGGCACAAGTTGCTCTGCGTTGGAGCCTTCAAAAAGGTTTCTTGCCACTACCTAAGTCTGTAACACCTAAAAATATTGAAGGCAACCTAGATATCTTCGACTTCGACTTATCAGAGGAAGATATGGCAGTCCTGGATAAGATTCAAGGCATCAAAACTCAGGATGATCCTGACAAAGTTAATTTTTAATAGGATTTTAAGCAACTCGTCAGGGTTGCTTTTTAGCGTGTTTCTTTAGATTTGCTATAATGAAACAATCATTTTTTATTTATATATGGGAGTTACGTAATGGAGTCTCGAAATCTTTTGCCTCAAAATACACGTACTTCATTATCAATCGTCAAACACTCCGCCTGTAAGCTGGTACGTGAGGTAAATGTGCTCCAAGGTTTTGACAATTCGCGCCACATGAAGTTATTTAAGCATCTTCTTTTCTCTCATTACCATTTTATGTTATAATAAATTGTACTTCTAAAATAGAAAGGTCTTAAGATGACAACTCTTGTTAAACATAAACGTGTAAATTATTCAGAACTTTTTTATGATCTAGTTTTTGTTTTTGCGATTTCAAAAGTAACTGCTTTAATTCACCATCTTCATAACGGTATTTTGACTTGGAATTCTTTGCTTGATTTTTTCATGTCTGTCTTGCTTCTCATCAATGCCTGGATGATTCAAACCGTTTATACCAATCGCTATGGAAAGAACTCTTTATTTAACATGGTAATCATGTTTATCAATATGGGACTTTTACTCTTTATATCCAATTTGATTAAAGATGATTGGCAACAATATTTTCATTATGTCTGTTGGGCTATTGGTACATTAACCCTTACCTTATTTTTTCAATATTTGGTTGAGTTTTTTAAAAAATCAACCGATAATGTTCATAGGGAAAGTATCAAAGGTTTTCTATGGATAACAGGTCTACGAAGTTTAGAAATCTATCTAGCAGCTCTTCTTCCTATTTACATTGGAGTCTATATCCTTTATGCTAGTATTCTGCTAACATTTATTATGCCAATTACCTCGATTAGTAAAGATGATCATTTCCAGATAGTTCTCCCCCATTTAATCGAGCGCATCTCCCTTCTTGTCATTATTACGTTTGGAGAGATGATTATGGGGCTAGTTAACTTCTTTACAATCGAGAATTTCTCGATTTATTCGGTTCTTTATTTCATTATTATGCTTTCTCTGTTCTTGTTTTATTTTGTTCAATTCGACCATGCTATTGATGAAGAATCTAATCAAAAGGGACTATTTCTAATTTACAGTCACTATCCTATTTTCATTGGACTTCTTATGATGACCGTTTCGATGAGTTTTCTTCTGAATCCTGAAACTAATCTTCTCTTTGCAACCAGCTTCTTTTATATCGGAATTGGCCTCTTCCAAGCTGCTGTCCTAGCAAATGGGCCCTATAACAAACACTATCTTCGCTATTCGAAAAGTTACTACTGTGTCCAAGCTACACTCTATCTGGCTGCCTTGATTCTCTCTTTAATCTTTGCTTCTAATCCTATAATAGTAGTAAGTATTACAACCATTTTAGCTCTAGCTATAGCTATTCATTCTATTTATTTTTATATGACACAGACTAAAAAACATTCCACACCTTACTGGGAGTTGTTTTAATGAGTTTATAAGATTAAAAAGCTTTGGGAACCAAGGCTTTTTTTCATTAATTTGTTTTTCCATTTTATCCTCCGATTTGAACTCGCACTGACATTTATTTATAACAACACTATATATCTAGTATGGCCCAATCATTAGGTATTATAGGTTTTCAAACCAAATGTTAGTTATTCGTTTTTGCCCCATTTTTAAATCCTGACATTGAAAATACCTAAAAGTATTTCCCTAAAATCAGCTATATTTCAACATTTTTGTTTATTTTCAATATGAAAAGTTCTTACAAATTCATGTAGGGGGCATCTAAACAACAGGAAAAAGCCTTGATTTATAAGGCTTTTTTGTTATTCTGAACAAAAAAATGACAAGATTGTTAGGATATTCTGAGTCTAATATTGATGAAATTATTTTCTTATCACAAAAAAACGCTATCTAGCGTTTTTTGTTATTCTTAGTTACTCGTCTAATCGAACAAACATCATGGCATTTAACAAAGATATGAGTGAGACCGTGTTTATATTATTTGAATAGATCAGTCTCTTATTTTCAATCGGAGGAATAATAAAATTAGAAATGATGATATCATAAGGCGATTCTTCTAAAGATTCCTTTGATAATTCTAATTCATTCCAAACTTCAAGTTCAAAATTATTGCTACAGTAATAAGAAAGTGTCTCTGCAACGGATTTGGCATGATACTGATCAAAATTACTCATAACCAGAACCTTCAGCTTTGGCTGATTTTGTAGTAAATTAAGCACCAAATGTTTGGTATGAGTGATGAAGGTATAAGATAGATGATTTACCATCATTGAACTAGAACAAACTTCAAGAGTCTCTAAATAATGAGAAAGCTCTTTTTTTACATCTGAAACAAATTTAGGAAAAATATTTTGAAAATTCCTGATTGTATTCCCTTTTTGATCAAATAAAATAAACTCAGTGGACAACTCTTGACGATACAGATGTGCGGTATTATGCAGATGCCAAATCAGATTATCCTTATTCTCAATCTCAATCTGATACTTGGCTGAAATCTGATCAATAAAATCACTCAATAGATGGTAAGATTTTTCAACATAGCTATCCTTTTTTACGCATTTTATAAAGAGACTTTCATCTATGAAAAACATTTTTTGAAAGTAAGACACAAATAATTGGCAAACAACTTCTTCATCTAAAGAGATATTGTATTCTAATTCAAAATTCTTAGCAACACCTTCTATTCCTTCTGCCTGCATTAAAAAATCCAAACTTTGATCGTTAAAAGAGTCTTTCTCTACTTCCATGAAATGACCAAACCTTATTCTATATAGGTTCGTAACTAGGAGCAACTTTAGCATTCTATGAGTTGACAAATTCATTGGAAAGCTTGTTTCCTTATAAACCAATTCTAACAATTGAGATAGGGGCTCTGATGAAAAATTTTCAAATGGCCATTCTAGGAAATAATATTTTTCTGAAAAATATTGTGCAAAAAAGTAACGAATATCTCTCTCATTTCCAATGATTTGAACAGGGGTCAGACTGATTTCAAATAGAAATTGCCTTTTAATCACTTTATTAATTTGGCTAATAATACGATAGAGCGAAGATGAACTGATATAGAATTCTTTACAAATACTTTCAGCTTGACAACCTTCATTAAAGAAGATAAATTCTAAAATCGAAAAATGAGTTGAATGTTTAAAGAAATGATGGTAAACCATTTCAATATCACTATCATCGGTATTAATAATGCGTATACCATTAGTAGAAGAATGAAAAATCAAGTCAGGAAAAGCAGATCTAACATGGGATAGATCATCTTTGACTGCACGTTCTGTACAATTTAGTAACTCTGCTAGTTCAGAACGATGAAACCATCGTTTATGTTCAAATAATAATTCTAATAATTCTAATTGCCTATGACTTTTTTTAGATAATAAATCTCTCATGGATGTCTTTCTCTCTTTATAAATTATCGGATTAAACCTCCTGCAATTATACCACAATGAATAGGTATAGCATGCTATAACGACTTTTACTAAGATCCTTTATCTCGTATAATAACACTACGGAGGCAATATATAAACAATTTTCTTATTTTACCGTCTATTGAGGGCGTGAATACAGAATCAAATTCAAGTCGAAAGATTATATTTTTAATTTTAAAAATTATATAATAGCAACAATCAAAGAATTTGATTTTTTTATATTAAAATTATATAATAATCAAAATAATTGATTATTTTATATTAAAATTATACAATAGCAATAATCAAAGGAATTGATTTATTTTTTGATATTAAAATAAAAAAGGAGGGTAAGCAATATTGTGGTCAATCATTGCTGGAGGTCTTATTGGACTTGTAGCAGGTAGAATCACTAAAAAAAGTAGTTCTATGGGAATCGTCGCAAATGTATTCGCTGGTTTAGTCGGGTCATCTGTAGGACAATCCCTTTTAGGTAGTTGGGGCCCATCCATCGCTGGAATGGCTTTGATCCCATCTATTGCAGGAGCAGCAATTGTTGTTACTGTAGTATCATTCTTTACAGGTAAAAAATAATTACTTGTAGAATAAACTATTTTTAAATAGATTAGACGGTTAAAAATAGTTTAATGTTAAATCGAAAGGATTGTATATGTCAAAAACAAAGAAAATATTTTTAATTATTTTCTGTATTTTAATCTTGACAATTTTCCTTCCTGTTTTGATAGATTATCATCAAGTTAGTGATCTAGGCATTCAGCTATTTAGCTGGAGACAGAATCATTTCGTTGAATTTTATCTCTCTAGATATATATTCTGGGGGATAGTGGCTCTATCAACTTTAGTTTTGTTATCGATGTTAGTTGTGTTGTTTTATCCTAAACGTTATTTGGAAATTCAACTTGAAACTAAAAACGATACATTAAAATTAAAGAATTCTGCAATCGAAGGTTTTGTTAGAAGTTTGGTAAGTGATCATGGATTGATCAAGAACCCAACTGTTCATGTAAATTTACGAAAAAATAAATGTTTCGTTCATGTAGAAGGTAAAATTCTTCCTTCGGACAACATCGCTGACAGATGCCAACTAATTCAAAATGAAATAACTAATGGATTGAAGCAGTTTTTTGGTATTGAGCGTCAGGTTAAACTAGAAGTTCTAGTAAAAGACTACCAGCCTAAACCAAAACCTCAAAACAAAAAGACTGTTAGTCGTGTGAAGTAAGGAAGTAAAAAATGGAATGGCTTAAACAATATCGATATCCAATAATCGCAGGTCTCATAGGCGTATTTCTCGCTTGTTTGATTATCTCCTTTGGCTTCTTCAAAACAATATTTGTATTGATTTTAGGAGCACTGGGAGTTGCAGCTGGATTATATATCGAAAAAAACTATATAGATAAATAAAAATTACTAATTTAATTAAAGGAGTTTCATATGTCAAACGAAAAAAACATTAACACTAACGTAGAAAAGAAAGATGCTACTGCTGTAGCTCACGAAATCAAAGGAGAACTTACTTACGAAGATAAAGTTATCCAAAAAATCATTGGTCTGTCACTAGAAAACGTTTCAGGTCTTTTGGGAATCGACGGTGGTTTCTTCTCAAATCTTAAAGAAAAAATCGTTAACAGCGATGACGTAACAAGTGGTGTTAACGTAGAAGTTGGTAAAACACAAGTTGCAGTTGACTTAAACATTATTGCTGAGTACCAAAAAAATGTTCCAGCTTTATATTCAGAAATCAGAGAAATCGTATCTTCAGAAGTTGCTAAAATGACTGACTTGGAAGTTGTTGAAATCAACGTAAACGTTGTCGACATCAAAACTAAAGAACAACATGAAGCAGACTCAGTAAGCCTTCAAGATCGCGTATCTGACGTTGCTGAATCAACAGGAGAATTCGCTTCAGAACAATTCGAAAAAGCTAAATCTGGTCTTGGATCTGGTTTCTCAACTGTTCAAGAAAAAGTTAGCGAAGGCGTAGAAGCTGTTAAAGGTGCAGCAAATGGTGTAGTATCTCACGAAAGAACTCGTGTAAACTAAGATAAAATAAATATAACAGGAGAAATTATCATGTCAGTAGAAGAAAAATTAAATCAAGCTAAAGGTTCTATTAAAGAAGGTGTTGGTAAAGCCATCGGTGATGAAAAAATGGAAAAAGAAGGAACAGCTGAAAAAGTTGTTTCTAAAGTAAAAGAAGTTGCTGAAGATGCCAAAGACGCTGTAGAAGGCGCTATCGAAGGTGTTAAAAACATGTTGAGTGGCGACAATAAATAAGGCTAAAAGTTACTTTATCTTTTTAGTAACATTAGTCAAAAGAGTTTGAGTCAAGATGATTCTCAGAAAACAAAAAGCTAGAGATTTCCAATTGCGGAACTCTAGCTTTTTAATTTTGCCTCTTTCTCTTATTATATTTCAGCAGGTTGTTGACCATGAGTACAAATCCCATGTCAATTCTCACTTGGCGCTTACCTCTCAGATAACATCTCTTATAACCCAAACAAACCTTTATCTGCCCAAAGACAGATTTCATATCAATCTTACGTTTAGCGGAAATTTGTCTACCCTTGGAAGATAAAAGTGCCTGATATTCTTTAGTTTTTAAACACTGGTAACGTTCATTCATATACAGTCCCTTTTGAGGGGCTGATTCAGGTTCATCATCGCAGTCAACATTGATTTCAAGGCTGTTTGCTTCTATCTCCCCTTTTTCATGATGTATTTTCGTACAGGTGCTTCAACCATTTGAACGATTTCAAATCCTTCTTTTTGATAAAGGTGCTGGGCTGCTTGATTTGCTTCGAGGACATTTAAAGAAATACTACCTATGTCTCCATTTTCAAAGACCAAACTAACAAATTTCCTTAAAGCCTGCCTACCTAAGCCTTGTCCCTGTTTCTGGGGATTGATAAAAAAGCGTCCAATATGAAGATTGCTGTCTTCTTGCCTGATTTTCTGGATAACCCCCACAAACTCTTGTCCTTCAAAGATTGAAAAGATTCCTTCCAACTCTTGCAAAACTTGAAGGGTCAGTGGAAAAGGAATCTTTGGTCCCATCCATTGTTCCTGAAAATCTTTCCCCAGGGAGTTGGACCATTGGCATACGAGCTGAGCATTTTCTGTGCTCACATTTTCTTCAAAACGAATTGTCATCTCGACCTCACTATCTTGTCTATGTTTCTCCATTATACTACTTCTCCTATTTTTTACGAATAGATAAGTATGATTGATTTTTATTTTTTTCTTGTCGGGAGCATTCTCGCTTCCTTTCTTGGTTTGGTCATTGACCGTTTTCCAGAGCAATCCATTATCCTACCAGCTAGCCACTGCGATGCCTGTCAGACTCGCTTGCATCCCTTAGATTTGATTCCGATTCTCTCGCAGGTCTTCAATCGCTTTCGCTGTCGCTACTGCAAGGCTCCTTATCCAGTCTGGTATGCCCTTCTTGAACTAGGTTTAGGTCTCCTTTTTCTGGTTTGCTCTTGGGGATTTCTTTCCTTGGGGCAAGTCATCCTAATCACTGCTGGTTTGACTCTGGGCATCTACGACTTCCGTCATCAGGAATATCCCTTACTAGTCTGGCTGACTTTTCACCTAATCCTCATGGCTTTCTCTGGCTGGAATCTAGTCATGGTCCTCTTCCTTGTCCTTGGAATTGTGGCTCATTTTATCGATATCCGCATGGGCGCAGGGGATTTTCTCTTTTTAGCTTCTTGTGCTATCGTCTTTAGCGCAACGGAGTTACTTATCTTGATTCAGTTTGCTTCTGCAACAGGGATCCTAGCCTTTCTCCTGCAAAAGAAAAAGGAAAGACTTCCTTTCGTGCCCTTCCTCTTACTCGCGGCTTGTGTAATTATTTTTGGTAAGCTACTGCTTGTTTGATAAAGTCCTGAATTGGCTCTCCTTGGTGGAGAGCTTTTACAATTTTCGAACCAACGATAACACCATCTGACACCGCATTGAAGCGTTCTACATCGGCTTGACTAGATACGCCAAAACCTGTCAAGACTGGGATATCAGCCACATGATGCAATTGTGCCAAGTGCTTGTCCAAGTCTGCACGATAATTGCCAGATTTCCCTGTCACCCCATTGATGGCAACTGCATAGACGAATCCTTCTGCCCCTTCAATCAACTCTTTCTGACGCTCAATCCCTGTGGTCAAGCTTACTAAAGGAATCAAAGCAATGTCTGTGTCTGCCAAAAAAGGCTCTACAAAGTTGGCATGCTCATGAGGCAGGTCTGGAATAATCAAGCCCTTAACCGCTGTATCTGCCAAACCTTTAACAAAATTCTCCACACCGTACTGAAAGAGGGGGTTGAAGTAGGTCATGATGACCAGCGGAACCTCTGTTTCAATGGTTTTCAAGGTTTCAACCAAAGCCTGGGTAGAAGTCCCGTGGGCTAAACTGCGCAAGCCAGCTTCTTCGATAACAGGTCCATCTGCAACAGGGTCTGAAAAGGGAATGCCCACTTCAATGGCAGAGACACCCAAATCTTCTAAAAAGTGGATTGTTTCTCCGAGTCCATCCAAACCTTTCTCATGGTCTCCAGCCATGATATAGGGAACGAAAATTCCTTTTCCAGCTGCTTTAATAGCGTTCAATTTTTCTGTTAGTGTCTTAGGCATGAGTTTCTCCCTTCTTTGCTGCATCTGCTTCCAAGCGGTCTTTGACTTGAACCACATCCTTGTCACCACGACCTGATAGACAGACAATCATGGACTTGTCTGGACCGAGTTCTTTGGCCAATTTCACCGCAAAAGCAATAGCGTGGCTAGATTCCAAGGCTGGGATAATCCCTTCCACACGAGACAAGAGTTGGAATCCTTCCAAGGCTTCTTCGTCTGTCACAGGGACATAGCTGGCACGTTTGATATCGTGGTAGTGAGAATGTTCTGGACCGATACCAGGATAGTCCAAACCTGCTGAGATAGAGAAGGCTTCAAGAATTTGACCATGGGCATCTTGGAGCACATCCATGAGAGAACCATGAAGGACACCCGGACGACCCTTGGTCAAGGTAGCTGCATGGTGCTCCGTATCCACACCAAGTCCAGCTGCTTCAGCCCCATACATGGCTACTGACTCATCTTCTACAAATGGATGGAAGAGCCCGATAGCATTCGACCCACCACCAACACAGGCTACTAGAGCATCTGGTAAATCTTGACCTGTCAAGTCACGGTACTGTTGTTTGGCTTCCCTACCGATGACACTTTGGAAGTCACGGACGATTTCTGGGAATGGGTGAGGCCCCAAGGCAGAACCAAGGATATAGTGGGTATCATCGATATTAGCCACCCATGAACGAAGAGCTGCATTGACCGCATCTTTGAGCACGCGCGAACCGTCTGTCACTGCCTCAACCTTAGCTCCCAAAAGCTCCATACGGAACACATTGAGGGCTTGGCGTTTGACATCTTCCTCACCCATGTAGATAGTACATTCCATGTTAAAGAGGGCTGCAGCAGTTGCAGTTGCCACACCGTGCTGACCAGCACCTGTTTCAGCGATAATTTTCTTTTTACCCATGCGTTTAGCAAGCAAAACTTGTCCCAAGGCATTGTTAATCTTGTGGGCCCCTGTATGGTTAAGGTCTTCCCGTTTGAGATAAATCTTGGCTCCGCCGATATGCTGAGTCAAATTTTTTGCGTAGTAAAGGGGAGTTTCACGCCCCACGTACTGACGCAAGAGTTGGTTTAATTCCTCTTGGAAACTTGGATCTGCCTGACTTTCACGGTAGGCCTTCTCCAACTCCAAAACTGCTGTCATCAATGTTTCTGGGACGAAACGTCCTCCGAATTTTCCGTAAAATCCATCTTTATTTGGTTCCTGATATGCCATTCTTTACCCTCTCTATAAATCTTCTAATCTTTTCATGATCTTTTTGTCCATCTGTCTCCACTCCGCTCGATACATCTACTGCATAGGGAGTAAAGTGTTGAATTGCTTGTACTACATTGTCTTCCTTAAGCCCACCTGCGATAAAGAAGGGCTGATTTAGTCCAGTAGTATCTAGTTGCCCCCAGTCAAAGGTCTGGCCACTTCCTGCCACAGGGGCATCAAAGAGGAGATAATCTGCCTGAGAATGAGGCACATGCCCCTCTCCATCCACCTGCACAGCCTGAATGCTGTCACAGGGCAAATCCTCAAACACATCATCCGCTATCTGACCGTGAACTTGAACCAAGTCTAAACCAACTTTGTCAATCGCTTCTAGCAGTTCTACCCGACTTGGTGAAACAAATACCCCAACCTTTTTTACGTCTGACGGAATAATCTTTGCCAGCTCAGCAGCCTGATCCAAGGTCACCTGTCTTTTGCTAGGTGCGAAGACAAAGCCGATGTAGTCCGCTCCTGCTGAAACGGCTGTTCCCACCGCTTCCTCGGTCGATAATCCGCAAATTTTAACCTTTGTCAATCTGCAACTCCTTGATTCTCTGGGCTACATCTTCTGCCTGCATGAGAGCTGTCCCTACTAAAATGCCGTTAAAGTATGGTGCTACTCGCTCTGCATCCTGCCCTGTGAAAATAGCTGATTCAGAAATATACAAGCAATCATCTTTGAAGTGTTTAGCCAAGTCTACACTGGTCTCCAAATCGACCTCAAAGGTGGTCAAGTTTCGGTTATTAACCCCGATAATTTGAGCTCCAAGGCGGTGTGCTACCTCTAGTTCAGCTAGATTGTGAGTCTCCACTAAAACTTCCAGACCAAGTTCCGTCGCGTAGTCATAAAGTTCCTTAAGACGTTCTTCTGACAAGGCTGCCACAATGAGCAAGATGACTGTCGCACCTGCATTACGAGCGCGGATAATTTGCTTTTCATCAATGATAAAATCCTTGTTGAGGGTCGGAATCTGTACCTGACTTGAAATCTCCCGTAGATAATCCAAATGTCCTTTAAAGAAAACTTCATCTGTCAGAACAGAAATCATCACTGCTCCGTTTCCTTCATAAGTCTGGGCCTGTTGCACAATATCCACATCGAGATTGATATCTCCCAGACTAGGGCTAGCTTTCTTGACCTCAGCGATTACCTGCAAGCGTTCTTGATGTTGTTTTAGATAGTCAGCCAAGCGATAGGTCTGGCGCAGGGGCTGGATTTCCTCCAGCTCCATTTGCTCGACCTCACGCGCCTTCTGCTCCAAAATTCGTGCTAAAAATTCCTGACTCATTTTTGGTACTCCTGTAACAGTCTGAGTTTTTCAAGGGCCTTGCCACTAGCAATGACTTCGCGGGCCAAGGCAACTCCTTCCTTGATGCTAGCTACCTTACCATTGGCATAGAAACCAAGACCTGCATTTAAGACTGTCGTTTCCAAGAATGGACTTGGTTCATTTTTAAGAACGCTGAGCAAAATTTCTGCATTTTCCTGAGCATTGCCACCACGGATATCTTCGATAGCGTAGCGCTCCATCCCTAAATCCTCTGGAGTAAAGCTTGACAAGGTGATTTCGCCATTCTCAAGAAGGGCAATCTTGGTTGTTCCATTCAAACCAGCTTCATCCAATCCTTCTGGTCCAGCAACCACGATGGCACGTTTGCGACCCATATTTTTCAAAACCTGAGCTGTACTTTCTAGCAGTTCTGGACGACTAATTCCAAGAAGCTGTGTTTCCAAGGCCATTGGATGAATCAGGGGACCAGTCAAGTTCATAATCGTTGGAATTCCCAATTCCAAACGAGCTGGCATGATGTATTTCATAGCTGGGTGCATATTTTTAGCAAAGAGAAAGACGATGCCAGTTTTATCAAAGACCTTACCTAGTTCAGCTGGTTTGAGGTCTAGGTTGATGCCCAAGGCTTCTAGGACATCTGCAGAACCCGATTTAGAAGAAATCGAGCGGTTACCGTGTTTTGCCATGTGAACACCGCCACCAGCCAAGACAAAGGCTGCAGTTGTGGAAATATTAAAACTGAAAGACTTGTCTCCACCTGTACCACAGTTGTCCATGGCATCATGAATTTCAGTTGGAATATGTTGGGCATGCCCTCTCATGACTTGGGCAATGGCTGTGCGTTCTTCAGGTGTTTCCCCCTTCATCTTAAGAGCCAAAAGGAGAGAAGCAATTTGCGCTTCCGTTACACGCCCAGTTACGATACGCTCAATGACATCCGTCATTTCCACACCTGATAAATTTTCAAATTTTGCTAGTTTTTCAATAATCTCTTTCATCCTAGTTTCCTCACTTTACAACCTTCTCGATAAAATTCCGAATAGAAGACAAGCCATCTGGCGTTCCAATGCTCTCTGGATGGTACTGGAAGCCATAAATCGGTAGGTTTTTATGTTGAATCCCCATGATGGCTTGGTCATCAGTCGAACGAGCTGTCACTTCAAAGTTTTCTGGCATTTCTTCAATCAAAATACTGTGGTAACGCATGACCGCACGGCCATCTTCGATACCTTGATACAAAACAGATGGCGCTTCAAAGCTGATATTACTCTGTTTCCCATGCATAACTTTTGGAGCCAAACCTAACTTCCCACCAAAGACTTCTGCAATGGCTTGGTGGCCCAAACAAATCCCTAGAATCGGTTTCTTGCCTGCAAAGTCACGAATCATATCTTCCATCTTACCAGCATCAACTGGCCAACCAGGACCAGGAGAAAAGACCAGACCATCTGCTTTTTCAGCTTCTTCATACAGCTTGGGATCATCATTTCTCAAGACCTGAACTTCTGCAAAATTCCCAATGTATTGGGCCAAGTTATAGGTAAAAGAATCATAGTTGTCAATCAATAAAATCATGGTCTTAGTTCTCCAATTCTAGTCATAGATTTAGCTTTGTTAATGGTTTCTTGGTATTCGTTTTGGGCGATGGAGTCGTAGACAATCCCAGCACCAGCCTGCACATAGGCTGTTTGATTTTTGAGAATCATAGTTCGGATGGCAATAGCGAAGTCCATATCACCCGTCGCAGACAAGTAGCCGATTGCTCCTGCGTATACGCCCCGTTTTTCCGTTTCCAGTTCATAGATGCGTCTCATAGCTCGAATTTTTGGTGCTCCAGAAACAGTTCCAGCAGGAAGTGTTGCTTTCAAAGCATCCATAGCAGTGAGTTCTGGAAGCAAACGCCCCTTGACCACGCTGGTCAAATGCATGACATAGCGGAAGAGCTCCACTTCCATATACTTAGTGACTTGGACACTGGCCGTTTCAGAGATGCGACCAATATCATTACGCCCCAAGTCTACTAACATCCGATGCTCTGCTGTTTCCTTCTCATCAGAAAGTAGGTCTGTCGCCAAAGCCTTGTCCTCTTCATCCGTAGTCCCTCTTGGTCTCGTTCCCGCAATTGGATTAGTTGTCACGATGCCATTTTTAACTGAAACTAAACTTTCTGGACTAGCACCGATGATTTGATAATCCCCAAAATCATAGAAATAGAGGTAATTGGATGGATTGGTCACGCGGAGATTTCTGTAGAAGTCAAATGGATTTCCAGTAACTTCTGCTGAGAAACGCTGACTGAGCACGCATTGGAACATATCTCCATTACGAATCAAGTCACGAGCTCTTTCCACCATTTCCTCAAACTTCTGAGGAGCTATATGCGGTTTGAAGTCCAGCGGAGATAAATCCAAGTCTTCAAATTCATTTGGAGCAGGGATGCGTAATTCCTCAAGCACTTGGTTCAAGGCTTTTTCCAAGTCTTCTTGACTACGCTCGCTATAGAGAGCTTCCTCGATGACATGGATTTTTTCCTTCTTGTGGTCAAAGACCATGTAGCTCTCATAGACAAAGAAATGCATGTCTGGAGTCCCAATTGTATCTTGAGGGATTTGACCAATTTCTTCATAAAGCGAAATCATATCGTAACCAACAAAGCCAATTGCCCCACCACCAAAAGGTAGCTCTGAATGGTGCTGGCTCTTATGAGTCACTTCATAAAGGAAATCCAAGGGATCCCGATCAATCACTTGACCATTTTGATAGAGAATTCCATTTTCAAACTTAATCTCAAAAACAGGATTATAGGCTAAGATAGAAAAACGAGCTGTTTCCTTGTCTCTCGGAATACTTTCTAAAATAACCTTGTGTTGCCCCTTTAGGCGCATATAAGCTAAGATCGGTGATAAGACATCTCCATGAATGATTCGTTCCATTGTATTTCCCTTTCAGTTCCTTATTTTTAATTTTTTATCTTTTTTCTATTTCCCTTAAATAGTGCGGACGGGAGGTAAAATTATCCAGTGGATGATTTTAGAAATCCATGAAATGAAAGACCTAATTTTTGAGCTCCTCGCTCATTCATTTCTAGGCTCAGGCTAAAATAGTTCCCCGAACTATTTTACTCTCAAAAATTCCGTCCTATAGAAGCATATTTGCTTCTATAGGATACCACTATGGCGGGAAACAGCTTTTAGAAACTCACTTCGTTCGTAAATATTCTATAACGACCTATTTATTGAAAATATTTAAAAAATTAATCGCAATATCTGCGGTAAACATATAAAAATCCCCACGCAAAATAACTTGCGTGAGGACGAAATTCGCGGTGCCACCTCAATTATAGGATTTCTCCTATCTCTCATTCCTGTCTCAGATACCTCCTGTAACAGGCTGTGCGATAAAGGGCACTCCCTTGAGAATTATGTTTTCTTCTCTCGTTTCAGATGGACCCAACCTTACAGCTTTCTCTGCTTGTTTCCAGCAACCACAAGCTCTCTGTGAGAGAAAAGACTGTAATTTTTCCATCTTTTATTTTTTAGCTTCTAGGTAGTCTGCAATTGCAGCTACGTCCTTGTCTCCACGACCAGAGACATTGATAATGATAATCTCATCCTTACTTAGTTTCGGTGCACGTTTGACCGCTTCTGCAATAGCGTGCGAACTTTCAATGGCTGGGATAATCCCTTCTGTCTTGCTGAGGAGGAGCAAGGCTTGAACAGCTTCTTCATCTGTAGCTGCTACATATTCCACGCGACCTGAATCTTTGAAGTAGGCGTGTTCTGGACCAACCCCTGGATAGTCCAATCCCGCTGAGATAGAGTAAACTGGAGCTAGCTCTCCATCCTCCTTAAAGACTGCATAAGTCTTCATGCCGTCGACAATTCCGATACTACCCTTTGTCATAGTAGCTGCGTGTTTGTCTGTGTCAAGTCCGTGACCAGCAGCTTCAACCCCAACCAATTTAACTTCTTCATCAGCCACATACTGAGAAAAAGCACCTATGGCATTGGAACCACCACCTACACAAGCAATAACGTAGTCTGGTAAGCGTCCTTCTTTTTCTAAAATTTGACGGCGAGATTCTTCACTGATGACCTTTTGGAACTCGTGGACAATTGTAGGATAAGGGTGAGGACCTACAGCAGATCCCAGAACGTAGAAGGCTTCAAGGTCATTCATCCATGCTCCAAAGGCTGCATCAACAGCATCTTTGAGGGTACGAGTCCCTGTTTCAACTGCGTGAACAGTTGCTCCCATCATCTCCATACGGAAAACATTGAGACGTTGACGCTCCACATCCTCTGCCCCCATGTAGACATCACAGGCCATACCAAACTTGGCTGCAGCCGCTGCTGTCGCAACACCGTGCTGACCAGCTCCTGTTTCCGCAATCACTCGTTTTTTGCCCATGCGTTTAGCCAAAAGAATTTGTCCTAAAACGTTGTTGAGCTTGTGAGAACCAAGGTGGTTAAGGTCTTCACGTTTGAGATAAATCTTAGCTCCACCTAGGTGCTCTGTCAAACTTTCTGCAAAATAGAGCGGTGTTTCGCGACCTGAATAGTCCTTCAAATAATGACGAAATTCTGCCAAAAACTCTGGATCATCTTTGTACTTTTCAAATGTCACTTCCAACTCATCCAACAAAGCCTGAATCGGCTCCGGTACGAAACTACCACCAAATTGTCCAAAATAACCTTTAGTTGTCATAAAATTTTCCTCTTTCAGTATTGATTTCAAGATATGAAAAAAGCCCACACACAGAATATACTTCCATGTGAGGGCGTTTGTAACGCGGTGCCACCTCAATTATAAAGGGACTATCCCTTTACATCTCTGCCTTGTCTAACAACAAGTTGCACTGTAAGGTGTGCGCACCGAATTTTCATTGTTTCAAATTCATTTTTAAAATCAGCCCACTTTCACTACTTCCAACCACCTGTTCACAATCACCACAGGCTCCCTGAAGATCAAAAATAGTTACTTTTCTGATTTATTGAACTTATTTTAATACTTTGTTTTTCCTTTGTCAAGACTTTTTTACAATTTTTTTGATGAAGTTAGTACTTTTTCAGAAACTGTTTTGAAAGTCTCAATGATATAGTCCACTTCTTCATCGCTTAATTTAGTGTGAAGAGGGAGCGTAATTTCATTTTCAAAGAAGGCATAAGCCTTAGGATAATTCGCCATATCAAAGCCAAGATTCTTATAGGCTGTCAAGAGCGGAAGCGGTTTGTAGTGGACATTACTTGCAATTCCTGCTTTGGCCAATTCTTGGATGATAAGATTGCGTTCTTCTAAGCTTGCTCCTTCTACATGGGTGATGTAAAGGTGGCGTGAAGATTCGACAGTTTCAGTCTTGTGTGCCAAAGGATGGATGAGAGAACCTGCAAAACCACGATCATAGCGGTCCACGATATCCTTACGACGTTGTAACAAACTTGGATAGCGGTCCAACTGTACCAAACCAAGAGAAGCCATGATATCAGTCATATTGCACTTGTAGGCTGGTGTGACGATATCGTATTCCCATGAGCCCAGTTGCATCTTAGCAAGGGCATCCTTAGTTTGACCATGAAGCGACAGAATCTGGAATTCCTTGTACATCTCTTCGTCGTCAATCGCTGGATTAGATTTCCAAGTGGCACTTCCACCCTCTGCAGTTGTAAAGTTCTTAACGGCGTGGAATGAGAAGGAAGTAAAGTCAGCGATAGAACCAGCTGGTTGCCCTTTATAAGTAGATCCCAAAGCATGGGCACTATCAGACACGATCACGATACGGTTAAAGGCCTTTTGCCACTTGCTTGAAGCGGTAAATAGATCACGTTTCTTCTCCACAACTTGGAACAAACGGTCATAGTCGCAAACAATCCCCGCAAGCTCAACCGGAATAATCACCTTAGTCTTTTCAGTAATAGCTTGCTCAAGCAGGTCATAATCCATCTCAAAAGTATCTGCTTGGATATCCACCATGACAGGGGTCGCCCCTACGTGAGTGATAACACTACATGAAGCTGTATAGGTCATGGCTGGAACGATGACTTCATCTCCAGGACCCACTTCCAAAACACGCAAAATCAACTCCAGAGCGGCAGTCGCAGAGTTGAGGCAGACAGTCTTAGGCGTCTGTGTATATTGAGACAAGCGACGCTCTAGTTCTTTTGTCTTAGGACCTGTTGTGATCCAACCAGAACGCAGGGTATCCGCTACTTCAGCAATTTCTGCTTCCGTAATATCGGGTGGTGAAAATGGAATATTGTAATTTGGCATTGATTTGCTCCTTTTATCTGTACTCATTTTCTTATGACTACTTTATTTTAGCACTTCAAACACGGTTTGAAACATGATTTTGATATCTCCAAGGAAACTAAATTCTCGGAGATAAGAAAGGTTATAGCGCATCTTTTCAGGAAGGACATGCTCTACATAGGCTTGGTCAACCGACATACCTTTCTCCGTCATTTGACTGATGATAGTGTCCTCATCCTTGTAGTTGATGCTGGCTGGAGAGGTAATTCCTGCTGGCAAAAGCAAGGTCGCCATCATTTCAGGGCTATACTGCTCTGTGTAGCGTGGCACTTCAGGTCGTGTACCGACAAAAGACATCTCGCCTTTAAGGACATTGACCAACTGAGGCAGTTCGTCCAAACGCACACGGCGGATGAAATTACCAACCTTGGTAATGCGGCTATCGTTAGCAGAAGTCACCAGACTTCCTTTTTTATCCGCATCCGTCACCATGGTACGGAACTTCCAAATCTTGAAAGGTCGATTGTACTGGGTCACGCGCTCTTGCTTGTAAATCACTGGCCCCTTGCTATCCAACTTGATCCAAATGCTCAAGATAAGAAAGATAGGAGAGGTTAGAACTAGTAAGACCAAGGCTAGAACCCAGTCCAAGCAACGTTTGAAAATCAGCGACCCCTTCCTTTTAGAGACAAGCTGGTAGTAAGACTCAACCTCGCTTGATTTCATTTCCACGGGCAAGTCTTCCCATTTCAGCATGCTGTTTCTCCTTTGTTTTTATTATACTATTTGTCAACATTTTTCATTATACCACAAAATGGAAAAGGCGGTGAAAGAAATCTGTAATTTGAAGGATTTCCTTCTGTTACTGAATGAGAATCAAAGAGTATTAGGACATGGCACCCGCTTGCAAACTATACATCTTGTGATAGGTTCCTCCCAGAACCAAGAGTTCCTCATGGGTTCCACTCTCGATGATGCGCCCCTTGTCCAAAACATAGATACAGTTGGCGTCTTGGATGGTAGAAAGGCGATGAGCAATGGCAATGGTTGTCCGTCCCTGTCTCATCTTAGCCAGAGAAGCTTGAACCAAACTTTCTGTTTCAGAGTCAATATTGGCTGTCGCTTCATCCAAAATCAGGATTTTAGGCTGACTGGCGACTGTTCTGGCAAAGGCAAGAAGCTGACGCTGACCTGTTGAAAAACTGGAGCCACGCTCAGAAACAGGGGAATCATAACCCTGAGGAAGTTCTTGGATAAAGGAATCTGCATTCACGAAGGCTGCTGCAGCCTGGACCTGGTCATCACTGATCTCTTGGTACATGGCGATATTGGACTTAATGGTCCCATGATAGAGGAAGGGATCCTGCAAGACCAGACCGATGTTCTTTCTCAGCTCTTCCTGACTGTAGTCCCTAATGTCCACACCATCCAAGAGAACTCGCCCTGACTGGAATTCATAAAAGCGCATGAGGACATTGATAATAGACGATTTCCCTGAACCTGTATGGCCTACAAAAGCAATGGTTTCACCCTTGTTAACCGAAAAGGAAATATCATCCAGAATCTGATGTTTACCGTCATATGAGAAACACACATGTTCAAACCGGATATTGCCTTCTTTGACTTTAGCCTGGCCATTTTCTTGAAGAGGTTCATAGGTCCTCTCGTCAATCAAGGCAAATACACGACCTGCAGACACCATGGAAGTTTGAAGGGTTGAAAAGTTTTGAGTCACCTCAATCAGGGGATCAAAGAGACGATTGATGTACTGGATAAAGGCATACATGGTTCCGGCAGTTATTCCCAGATAAAGTCCACGATAGCCAAAATAGGCCATCAAGACAGCATAACCTAAAAGTTTCAGCAAACTCATGGCAGGGCGCAAAAAGAGGGCATCCAAGGCTACAGAACGGTTGGCATAGACCAAGTGTTCTTGGTTGATTTCATCAAACTCTGACTGTAGGCGCTTCTCTTGATTAAAGGCCTGGATTATTCTGATTCCCTCGATGTTTTCGGCCAGCTTGCTATTGATATCTGACAAGAGACTTCTGGTTTTCTCAATGATTTTCACTGATTTTTTTCGATAGAGATTGACCAAAAGGAAAATCAAGGGGAGAAAGAGCAAGACTAAAGCTGTCAAACGAAAATCCAATACCAACATGGTATACAGAGTTGTCAGAAAGATGAAAACTGCTGAAATAAAGCTGGATAAAATCCCCGAAAACATATCACTGATGGTCTCAGTATCATTGGTCAAACGAGAGACAATAGAGCCTGCTGGCGTCTTGTCAAAGTAAGACATGCCCAGCTTCTCCATATTATCAAAGGCATCGCGACGAATATCCCTAACGATACTGTAGGATACCCGCGCAAAGAGAAGATTACCGACATACTGAACTACAGTTTGTAGGATATAAAGGCCATAGTAGGACAGCAAAACGGTAATGGCTAGTTGGTTAAGATTACTCAGATACTGGTCGATAAAGTGGGAAGCCACAAGGGGAATGACACTTTTAATGACCGTCGTCGCTAGGAGAAAACTGAGTGCCAAAAAGGTCAGGAGGCCGTAAGGCTTGAGATAGGACATCAAGCGCTTCAATACAGTCCATTGTTCTTTCTTATTCTGCATCTTCTTCTCCTTTCATTTCCATCTGCTGAGACTGGTAGGTTTGGGCATACCAGCCATCCAAAGCTAGCAAGTCTTCGTGCCTGCCTCGTTCGATAATTTGACCATTTTGCAGGACTAAAATCAAATCTGCATGGACAACTGCACTGAGTCGATGTGCTGTAATAATAGTTGTCTTGTCCTTGCGCGTCTCCTTGAGATTGTCGATAATCGCATACTCTGTCTTGGCATCCACGGCTGACAAGGAATCATCTAGAATCAAGATATCAGGGTCTAAAATCATAGCCCGACTCATAGCCAGACGTTGCTTTTGACCACCTGAGAGACTGACTCCCTTTTCACCGATCAGCGTATCAAATCCCTGAGGCATGTCCACAATATCTTTATAAACTTGAGCTAGTTTAGTCGCTTCCTCGACCGCTGAAAGGGGCAAATTAGGATTGCCGAAGCGGATATTGTCTAAGATAGAGGTCGCAAAGAGAAACTGATCTTGAGGGACATAGCCCATGAGACCACGAAGGTCTGTCAGACGATAATCACGAATATCGTGATCGTTTAGATAAATAGCTCCCTTATCCACATCGTATTCACGCAAGAGGAGCTTAATCAAGGACGTTTTCCCAGAGCCTGTCTGTCCGACCAAGCCTAGGGTTTGTCCTTTTTCTAAACTAAAGTGAATATCCGTCAGTGTCTCCTCATTTTCAAAGGCAAAGCTGTCAATAGCGTACTCCAAACGTCCATTTTCAATACCGTCCAGAGGAAACTCAGGGTCTTTTACAGGTGATTCCTGAGATAAAAGTTCCTCAATCCGTTGGTAAGAAACCTTGCCTCGCTGAGTGATATTAAAGAGGAAACCAATGGCCATAAGAGGCCAAACTAGCATATCCAAGTAGCTGATAAAGGTGACCAGATTCCCAACCGTGATTTGCCCTTTCTGAACCATCAAAGAGCCGACCAAGAGAGTTAAAACATAGGACGAACCAACAAACAAGAGAACCATGGGGTCAAAGAGACTATCGTATTTCATGGTTTGGAGATTCTTTTGGAAGGTCAATTCATTGACTGTCTGAAAGGACATCAACTCGTCCGCCTGATACCCGAAAGACTTGGTCACTTTAATACCTGATACAGACTCCTGCACCTTATTATTGAGTTCAGAAAAGGCAGCCTGTGATTCACCAAAGGCCTTGTGGGTCTTTCTCCCTAGACGACTGGTCGCATAAGCCATGAAAGGCAGGGGCAAAATGGCAACTAAGGTCATTTGCCATGAGATGCTAAAAAGCATGGTTAGCAAGGTCACTAAAGCTGTGATGGAGGCATCCACCGCAGACATAACACCGCCGCCTGCCAGACGGGTTAAGGCATTGATATCATTTGTAGCGTGTGCCATCAGGTCTCCCGTTCGATAGGTCTGATAAAAGGCTGGAGACATTTTTGTGAAATGCTCAAATAAGCGAGACCGCATAATCTGCCCCAAACGGTAGGAGGTTCCGAGGATATACATACGCCAAACATAGCGCAGATAATACATCCCAAAGGCTGCAAGGAGCAAGTAAAATAGGTCAAGAAGAAGGTCCTGCTGGGTTAATTGCTCCGATGTGATGGCATCAATGACCCGCCCCATAACCATAGGGGGAATGAGATTGAGGACGGAAACCAAGACCAGAGCCACAATCCCGACTAAATAACGGCGTTTTTCTAACTTGAAAAACCACCAAAGTTTTTGAATAATGGACATAACATCCCTTTCTGATTGCAAATAGAAACCTGAGGCCAAGACCCCAGGTTTTTCTTATTCATAGGTTACAACTGTGACGGCACCCTTGTCATACTCAGCGATAAAGATATTGGCCACATTGTCATGTCCTTGTTTGCTTAGATTATCAAGCAGCCACTCTTCGCTACGGCCAATCGATTCCAAAACATCGACTTGGATCACACCGTCAGTCACAACTGGATACTTAGGATTTTCATCCCCCATTTGGACCACGATGAGTTGGCCATTTTGCTCCTGCACAGCGCATTTGACCTGTTTCATCTGGAAAATCCCTTGGCTACGAAGTTTGAGAGCAACTTCTGCTGCAGACAAACCAACTGAACGACAGGCTTCTGGGTCAATCTGCCCATTTTTGATAAGGAGAGTTGGTTTTCCATCAATCAAGCGTTTGACAAAACGAACATTGTTATTGAGCCACTTTAGGGTCAAGACCAAAATCGTCCACATCATCAAAATCACTGCATACTGGAGAATACTGATAGAACTATTGTAAATCACCCCACCGATGATACCACCGAGAACATAGTTCTGAATTTGGTCTGTCGCAGAGTTAGGTGCTAGGTTCCCCTTTCCTGTCACATTGATAACAAAAACAAGCGAGAAGAGCCCCAAGGCCAGTTTGATTAAAATTTCCATATAATTGAGTGTCATTTGTTTACCTCCACCAATTCAATAGCATCTGTTTGATGCAATTCTAATTTCTCTAAAAGATACTTGTCTGGTTGGCTCCCGTTCATGGCACGATAGACATTTGAACCTACCTTGACAAGCGCTCCATCAGTGGCTGCAGAAGTATTGACATAGACTTCTGATTTATCCACTCCCAAGTCTTTGGAAACAACCTCTATGAAATGAAGGGAGGTTTGAAATTGATTGTTAGAGGCTTGATTGGTCTGGTATTTTGAAATTGTCACTAAAAGCATGGCCACTAAGGTCAAGGCCAAAATCATGACCAATTCCCGAAACTTAGTCCCCTTTTTATCTCGATAGGCCTTAAAGGCAAAAAATCCTGTGATAGCTAGGAGAACAATTCCAAAGCCAATCATGATTCCATTTTGTTGACTGATTTGGCTAAGCACATAGTCATATGAGTAAAATTTCATTTATTTTCACTCCCTTTCATAAAATCATTCTTAATTATAAACGAAAGAGAGTGATTTTTCAAGCCATACGTTGGGGAAATAGACTTATCAGACCAACTTCTCTAACTAATGACTCAAATACCTGTTTCAAGATTCTAATTTTGATAATTGATAAGAATAGACACTAGGAATTATCACTACAAAGAAAAGTGTCAAGAAGAATACCCAGTAAACATATAGTTGCACAAAGGAATTTAGAAACAATAACAATCCTCCTAATACCCAAATTTTTCCAGCTAGACGATGCGTTTTTCTCCAGTTTTCATCATTCTCCAAGGTCCACGGTAGTCGAATACCGATTATATAATTTCGGTGTGTTTTTGGTAGATAATTTCCAATTATGATCATCATGACTCCCATAAAAATCTGAGCTAGTAGCCCACTCATCATGGAATAACCCAAAGATTCTCCGAAGATAGAAATCATTAATAGACAAGATACAAAAGGAATAATCCAGTAAATCAAAACTTGTATTTTTGAACTGATATTGCTAGATTTAGGATCTTTAATCATTATAAATAGAAGCAACCAATGCATCAAAAGCATGAGAGTCGGTAATCCAAAGATAGCAGACATTTTATGATTGTAGCCATCCGCTTGACCCAGTAGATTAAAATGAGTGGGTATCTCCTCTGGTAATTGATTCCAGAAAACACAACCTACAAGGGAAGGTAGTAGGATGAGAATGCTCGTAAATAATACCAATTTCTTATTGATTTTTATCTTCATCAAAATGATCTCCTTTCAGATCTGCTAACCAAACCATTATGTCCTCTAAAACCGATGTATTTAACTCATAATAAATAAAGTTTTTTTCTTTCATTTCATGAATCAAATCCGCTGCTTTCAAAATCGTGAGATGGTGTGAAATAGTTGCACTAGTCAACTCAAATTGACTGGCAATTTCTCCTGCAGATAATCTACCTGCTTTGAGTAAATTTAAAATCTCTCTCCTAACTGGATGAGATAAGGCTTTAAAACTATTTGCAAAACTCATAATGACTCCTTTCCCTTTGTAATATTAGTAGGGCTAGGAATAAGCAAGGTAGAACTGATAGCATTCCGGTCGGTGATGGGCCTAAAATCAAGAGGCTTGAAACTTTTTCTCCTGGTAATTGGAAGAGTAACCCAATACCTGCAGTTGCATTGATTGCCCCATGAAATAGGGCAGAAGCCCAGATAGAACCTGTCTTTTCCAACAACCAGCTCAACAATATTCCTACGCTAAAACAAAATAGAAACATAGCAACAACTCCCAAAACGGGATAAGCAAAATAAGTAAGACCATAATTATATCCTTGTAAATTGATTGGTAAATGCCATAGACTCCAAATGAGAGCAAGTAAGACATGAGTCTGGACTAGTGAAAAGCGTTCTCTTAGCACTGGGTAAAGATAGCCACGCCAACCAATTTCCTCCCCCAATGCAAAGAAACTATTAAAAAAAGGAGCGTAGGTCAAACTAGCTAGGATTTGAATCAAAACCAAGGAAGATAAGGGAATGGCTGATTGAGAGACACCTTTTTCTTGTAAGATGGCTTGAATAGATTCAAAACCAAGGCTGAAATTGCTAGGAAATACAAGAAAATAAAGTCCCGCTCCTAAAAAACTGATGACTGCTGGTAACCAGATAGCTAGTAAGTAAAAGCGCCAGTTCCTCTTGAGATTCACGACTAATTTAGATTTGATTCCACTAGGTTGATTCGTGATTTTCCCTAAAACAAAGACTGCAAGTGCAGGCATCCACATGGCTACAATACTAGCAAGTTGACTCCATGGAGAATTTAGACCAACACCACTTAGCCATAGTGCCAACCATATTATCCAAGCAAGGGCATAAGCCAAGACCACAAAAAGAAGGATTGTTCTCTTATTTGACATATATGTAACTTCACTTTCTATTTAGATGTTTTTCTAAATAACATTATACACCTTTCTATTCTAAACACAAGAACTATTTAGATTTTTTTCTAAATAGTTTAGGGAATTTTTATTTTCTAAGGATAAAGTCTAAAGAGTAATTTTCAAACCATACGTTGGGGAAATAGACCTTTTTTTGGTATAATAAAATCTATAATCTGAATGAAAAAGGTAACTTTATGAAACTTATCTCATGGAATATTGATTCCCTAAACGCTGCCCTAACTAGTGACTCAGCTCGCGCGAAATTGTCCCAAGAAGTCCTACAAACCTTGGTCGCTGAAAATGCTGATATTATCGCTATCCAAGAAACCAAGCTTTCTGCCAAGGGGCCTACTAAAAAACATCTTGAGATTTTAGAAGAACTCTTCCCAGGCTACGCAAACACATGGCGCTCTTCCCAAGAACCTGCCCGGAAAGGCTATGCTGGAACCATGTTCCTTTATAAGAAAGAACTTACACCTACTGTCACTTTCCCAGAAATCGGTGCCCCTTCTACCATGGACTTGGAAGGTCGTATCATCACTCTAGAATTTGATAAATTTTTCGTGACCCAAGTTTACACACCAAATGCTGGCGATGGCCTCAAACGCTTGGAAGAACGTCAAGTCTGGGATGTCAAATATGCGGAGTACTTGGCTGAACTAGACAAAGAAAAACCAGTCCTTGCGACCGGTGACTACAATGTAGCCTACAATGAAATCGACCTTGCAAATCCTGCTAGCAACCGCCGTTCACCTGGATTTACCGACGAGGAACGTGCTGGATTTACCAACCTTTTGGCAACTGGATTTACTGATACCTTCCGCCACATTCACGGCGATGTTCCCGAACGCTACACTTGGTGGGCACAACGCAGCAAGACTTCTAAAATCAACAATACAGGCTGGAGAATCGACTACTGGCTCACAAGTAACCGCGTGGCTGACAAGGTCACCAAGTCTGATATGATTGACTCCGGTGCGCGCCAAGACCACACACCCATTGTCATGGAGATTGAGCTCTAAGGAGAAAACGAATGGACTATCAAGCTGTCATTCCTGAATTTGTAGTATCTGACATCGAAAAATCACGCCACTTCTACTGCGACCTGCTAGGATTCTCTGTCGAATACGAGCGTCCAGAGGAGAAATTTCTCTTCCTCTCGCTTGAAGACTGCCAACTTATGCTAGAAGAAGGCAGCTCAGGAGAATTAGCTCAGCTGACCTATCCTTTCGGGCGCGGTGTCAATATTTCCTTTGGCATTGCAGATGTTCCTCAGCTCCACCAAAAACTGCTGGAAGCCAACTATCCTATTTATCGTCCCCTGACAAAAAGAGAATTTCGAGTAGGAGATAGTTTTATTTATCCCCATGAATTTGCAGTCTTGGATCCAGATGGCTATTTTTTAAGATTTAGCGAGTAGAAAAATAGAAACTGAAAAAAGGCATATTGTCAGGTCTTAAAGAATCTTGATAATATGCTTTTTTTTATGGAAAACACTTCTAAATGTTAGTCTATAATTGAGAATCTCCCCGTTTTTCTTCAATTTGTTCGTTTTTTATTTCCAAACACTGACAAAATATTTGATTTCTAAAGTTATTTAGTGTAAAATAAAAACATTGGCGCAAGCCTATTTGAAATTGAATATCGTTTTACTTGTTTATGTCGTGAATTGGCACGACGTTTCTACAAGGTGCCGGAACACCTAACAATAAGTAAGTTAGCTTGAGGGGATGGTCTTTTTTGCCATGCCTATTTTAGGGACTTGCTTAGAGATTAAGTAGGTCCTTTTTTCTATCAGTTTTACTGGATAGAAATCTGAAACAAGGAAATTTATTGGCTTTTAGACTTTAGGAGGTCTTATGAAATTATTAGAAGAGCGCATCCTCAAGGATGGGCATATCTTGGGTGATAACATCCTCAAGGTAGATTCCTTTTTAACCCACCAAGTTGACTTTAGCTTGATGCGAGAGATTGGTAAGGTTTTTGCGGAAAAATTCGCTTCTGCTGGCATTACCAAGGTTGTAACCATTGAAGCGTCAGGCATTGCCCCAGCCGTTTTTACAGCTGAAGCCTTAAACGTTCCCATGATTTTCGCTAAAAAAGCTAAAAACATCACTATGAACGAAGGAATCTTAACTGCAGAAGTTTACTCCTTTACCAAGCAAGTGACCAGCACCGTTTCTATCGCTGGAAAATTCCTCTCACCTGAGGACAAGGTCTTGATTATCGACGATTTCCTTGCTAACGGCCAAGCTGCTAAAGGCTTAATTCAAATCATCGAACAAGCTGGTGCCACAGTCGAAGCTATCGGTATTGTGATTGAAAAATCCTTCCAAGATGGCCGTGATTTGCTTGAAAAAGCAGGCTACCCTGTTCTATCACTCGCTCGCTTGGATCGTTTTGAAAATGGTCAAGTCGTATTTAAGGAGGCAGATCTCTAATGCAAACTCAAGAAAAACACTCGCAAGCAGCCGTTCTTGGCTTGCAGCACTTACTAGCCATGTACTCAGGATCCATCCTGGTTCCCATCATGATTGCGACAGCCCTTGGCTATTCAACTGAGCAGTTGACCTACCTGATTTCTACAGATATATTCATGTGTGGGGTGGCAACCTTCCTCCAACTCCAACTCAACAAATATTTTGGTATTGGACTCCCAGTCGTTCTTGGAGTCGCCTTTCAGTCGGTCGCTCCCTTAATTATGATTGGGCAAAGCCATGGTAGTGGTGCTATGTTTGGTGCCCTTATAGCATCAGGGATTTACGTGGTTCTTGTGTCAGGCATCTTCTCAAAAGTGGCCAATCTCTTCCCATCTATCGTAACAGGTTCTGTAATTACCACGATTGGTTTAACCTTGATTCCTGTCGCTATTGGAAATATGGGAAATAACGTTCCAGAGCCAACTGGTCAAAGTCTCTTTCTTGCAGCTATCACTGTTCTGATTATCCTCTTGATTAACATCTTTACCAAAGGATTTATCAAGTCTATCTCTATTTTGATTGGTCTGGTTGTTGGAACTGCCATTGCTGCTAGCATGGGCTTGGTTGACTTCTCTCCTGTTGCGGCAGCACCACTTGTCCATGTCCCAACTCCACTCTACTTTGGGATGCCAACCTTTGAAATCTCATCTATTGTCATGATGTGTATCATCGCAACAGTATCTATGGTTGAGTCGACTGGTGTTTACCTAGCCTTGTCTGATATCACGAAAGACCCAATCGACAGCACGCGCCTTCGCAACGGTTACCGCGCAGAAGGTTTGGCCGTACTTCTCGGAGGAATCTTTAACACCTTCCCTTACACAGGATTTTCACAAAACGTTGGTTTGGTTAAATTGTCAGGTATCAAGACTCGCCTGCCAATCTACTACGCAGCTGGTTTCCTGGTTCTCCTTGGACTCCTTCCTAAGTTTGGCGCCCTTGCCCAAATCATTCCAAGCCCTGTCCTCGGTGGTGCCATGCTGGTGATGTTTGGTTTTGTATCTATTCAAGGGATGCAAATCCTCGCCCGTGTTGACTTTGCTAACAATGAACACAACTTCCTTATCGCAGCAGTTTCAATCGCTGCAGGTGTCGGACTCAACAATAGTAATCTCTTCATCAGCATGCCGACAGCCTTCCAAATGTTCTTCTCAAACGGAATCGTCGTAGCCAGCCTACTTGCTATTGTCCTAAATGCCGTATTAAATCATAAGAAGAAATAAAAAAAGAGGTGTGAGCCTCTTTTTTGTGTGACAAAATAAAAACATCTACTCATATATACTAGTCTCATAGTCCTGAAAATCATCTGCATCAAGAACAATTTCACAACTCTTATACTTTTCTCTTACAAGTCGTTCGGCTTCATCTGGATTTTCAGCCTCTATGCTTACTAAACGGGTTAGAGTTTCTGTAATTTCTACTGTATACTTTTTCATCTTAAGTTTCTCTCCAATAACTCACTTATTAGCAATAATCTATGTTTTGGGCTTTCCAACCACTCTGGTAATTCATCTCCATATTCCCAGCTATATTTTTTATTCAATAAAGAAAGTTGTTTCTCATCACCAAACTCCATATTTTCAGATAACCACCTCACACAATCAGGGTCTGATAAAGTATAAACCATTACACATAAGTTTTCATAATTACTCTCTGTTTCATAATCAGGCCAGATGACTTTTAAGAAATCATACACCTCTTCTGATGCAACAAATTGTTTCGTTTTCATAATTTCCGATACTTTCCTCTACCTTTAAATTCTATTATTTCTTTGTCTCTTAATATTTGAAGCTGTTGCCTAATTTTTTCTTTGATATGATTGTTCTTAACAAAGATATTTTTTAGGTCACTTTCAAAACGATACATATCTTCAAGGGTAAATTCTGAACCCTCTATCTTATCTATACAATTTAGAATTTCTATTGTCCAACCTCTTACTGAAAGAGAGTTCTTCCTTAAAAATAAACTTTGCTTAAATTCTTTTGTAACTTTTTCTGGATCTCTAACTTGTCCATTTTTCACAAGAAATATTCTTCCTTTAGAAGGTACTTGTGATAAATCAATGTTACAACCAATCCAACCTGCTCGTCTAGCAGTTGGCGCAAGTGGCTTCCTTTGAATAATTGATTTCGGTGTAACAAATTGCTTTGGAAGGACCAGAAAATTATTTACCTCAAAATTTTTTGTATAAGTTAAAAAAAAGAAATTAGGATTATTATCTGCCTGAACACGCTCCATCATCGTTGCATAAGCACCATCATTGATTGTTGATGAAAAATTTCCTTTTTTGCTCTTTAGTTCAAACTCCTCACTACAATGATTACAATAAAAATCTGCTACAGGCCGATTATTTTCAAAATGATTTAAGGGATTGTTCCCACAATTAGGGCAATAAGACTGACGATAAACCCAATCCTCCGTTAAGATACGTGCCTTTTGGCTATTACTTTTATAGGTTTCTACTAATTCTAAATTAAAGTGTAATTCCATTTAAAAATTCCTCACTAATATGAGAATTCACTCGATATAATCAATTAAAATCTACTATAACTAGTATACCACAATATGTACCTATTACATTTGTATTTCATCACTCTCTTTTATATTTCCTTCTAACATATCTCATAAATTAAAAATGAGTGAGATAAATTTATCCCACTCACCTTTCTTTATATCCTTACCTGTCTTTCTTCTGACCGCTGGCCTGTGACAAACATGGTAAATGTTGCCTTGCAGACATTTCTTCCTTCTTGATTAGTGATATCAACATCCACGACACAGGTTGTGCGACCTTGATGGACACATTCTCCTTTAATGGTCAATACATCGTCGAGTTTTCCAGCTTTGAGGTAGTTGATAGAGGATTGGAGTGTCACTCCATCAAGCCCCAGCGAGATAACCACCAAACCACTAATCTGGTCACAGAGAGTAAAGAGATAGCCACCATGGGCATTGCCATAGTAGTTGAGCGACGAGTCCACTACTTTTGTCGTTACCACAACGTGACCATCTCTCATTTGTTCAATTTCGTAATTTTCAAAGGCAGATATAGCGTCAAAATGAAAATCTTTCATCGTTTCCTCCTGATATTTCAAACGACACTATGATACTACTTTTTATAGGGCTGTGCAAGGAGAAAGCTCCTAGTCTGGCAAAATTCCGACCTGCTCCACAAAGCGCATAAAGGCTGCCTGCCCTTGTTCCGTCTGCTTGTAAACTCCTGCATCCTCAAGCACACGCGCAAAGATAGCACCAACAGAGTCCTTGACGATTTCAAGGGCTTTTTCTTTATCTGTTATGTCTGGATATTGGCCTCTAAGTTGGTCTGCCCATTCCTGATGATAAGAGGCAACCGTATCAGCTTCTCCTACAAGATAGCTAGCGACTTGCTCCACTTCTTCTTTCAGACGTGGTGGTAAGATTGCCAAGCCCATGACCTCAATCAAGCCGATATTTTCCTTCTTGATATGTTGGACATCTTGATGCGGATGATAGATGCCATCAGGATGTTCTGACGATGTCTGATTGTCCCGCAAGACCAAGTCCAACTCAAACTGTCCATCGCGTTTGCGGGCAATGGGTGTAATGGTATGGTGTGGTGTTCCATTACTTTCTGCCAAGACTTGCACCCTTGGATCTGAATATTGCCGCCATTCCTGCAAAATCTTATCAGCCAAGTTAATCAAATCCTCTGTGGAATCCGAAGTCAAACGCAGCACTGACATGGGCCACTTGACAATTCCAGCCTTGATCTGCTCAAAACCAGTAAAAGAGAAAGTCTTTTGCAAGGGAGCCAATTCCATAGGAAATACGTGACGGCCTCCCTGATAGTGGTCATGAGTTAGAATAGAGCCTCCCACAATCGGCAAGTCGGCATTAGATCCAGCAAAGTATCCTGGAAACTGCTCTACGATAGCTAGCAGACGCTCAAAACTCTGACGACTGATAGCCATGGGACGATGCTGGCCATCTAAGAAAATACAGTGCTCGTTAAAGTAAGCATAGGGCGAATACTGGAACCCCCACTCCTGACCCGCCATTTCAAAGCGGATAATACGGTGGTTGCTACGAGCTGGGTGGTTGACCCGACCATGATAGCCCTCATTCTCTAGACAAAGCTGACACTGAGGATAATTACTAGCTTGCACCAACTTGGCTGCCGCAATCTCTTTGGGATCCTTTTCAGGCTTAGAGAGATTGATAGTAATTTCAAGTTCACCGTAATCAGATGGAACACGATAAGCAATATTTTTAGCAATGGCCTTGAGTTTGATGTAGTCATTTTTCTGACTGAGTTGGTAAAAATCCTCTATCGCTTGCTCAGGAGAGTGGACATAGGTTTCCCAGAAGTCACGATTGACCTGACTCGGACAAGGGGTCACCAAATCCATCAGTTCAGCACCAAGGATTTCACGCGCAGTCTGACTATCCTCAATCGTCTCTAATCGAACGGCTTCCTCAACCAGCTGGTCCTTGAGGTCAATCAATTTATCCAGATTGGTCTCAACTTCCAAAACACCATCTCCCACTCGTGCCAAAACACGATTAGTCAGGTAGATTCGATCCATTTCCTCAAAGGTACTTTCAGTAATAACATGTGTTACAAATTTATCTACTAAGGTCACTATAGAGCCTCCTTTGGACTAGTCAAGGACGCGAGTGCCACCTGCAACTTCAGCGATATAGAAGCTTGGAGCGTATCCAACGACTTCCTCGTAGTGTTTGCCTACAGCTTCCTTAAAGGCCTCAACAGCATCTTTTTGCACCAAAGCAATGGCACATCCGCCAAAACCTGCCCCTGTCATACGAGCACCGAGAACTCCTTCTTGTGCCCAAGCTGTATGAACAAGAGTATCCAATTCCAAACCAGTTACTTCATAGTCATGCTCTAGGGAAACGTGTGACGCATTCATCAAACGACCAAATGTTTCCAAATCTCCTGCTTGGAGGGCTGCTTGAGCTTTAAGGGTACGTTGATTTTCAAGCACAGCATGGCGAGCACGTTTCAAACGATTTTCATCTTTAATCAGATAGCTATATTGGTCAAAGGCCCACTCATCCAATTCACCCAAGGTCTGAATATCTAAGGCTACTTGCAATTCTTCCACTGCTTTTTCACACTCAGCACGACGTTCATTGTATTTAGAGTCCGCCAATTCACGGCGTTTGTTAGTGTTCATAATAACAACGACATTGTCCTTCAAATCAAGTGGTACCAAATCATACTCTAAAGTGTTAGTATCTAAGTAAATAGCACGTTGGTCTGCACCCATACCGATAGCAAACTGGTCCATAATGCCAGAGTTGACTCCGATAAAGTTGTTTTCTGTTTGTTTTCCGATTTTAACCAAATCGAGACGCTCTAATTTCAAATCAAAGAGATGCTCTGCCACGACCCCTGTCAAAAGTTCCAAGGATGCTGAAGAAGACAAACCAGCACCATTTGGGATATTCCCATAAACATAAAAATCAAAACCTTTGTCAATCACGTGCCCAGCTTCTTGCAAGAAATGAAGGACACCTTTTGGATAGTTGGTCCAGTTGTGCTCTTTTTCAAACTTGAGATCCGCTAGAGGCACTTCGATGATACCCTTATCTTCAAAGTTGGCTGAGTAGAAACGCAAGACTTGGTCGTCACGCTTGCGAGCTGCACCGTATGTTCCCAAGGAAATAGCAGCTGGAAAAACGTGCCCTCCGTTGTAGTCTGTGTGTTCACCAATCAGATTGATACGACCTGGTGAGAAGAAAGTTTGGTCTGCTTCTTGACCAAAAACAGCAAGAAAGTCTTTACGAAGAGCTTCAGCAGTAAGATGTTGTGTCATATGAATTCTCCTTTGACTGTCCGTTAAGTCATCTTAACGTGTAATCGTTTTCTTCTATTGTATCCAAGGTATTTCCCAAGGTCAATCCTTTTTACTAAAATTTTACTAAACTATCGGTAAAAAGCAGAAAAATATGATATACTAACCTAAAAGAAGGAGGATTTATGGCTACCTTAAAAGACATTGCACAGCTAGCCTCTGTCTCTATCGCGACTGTATCCCGTGTCCTAAACCGCGACCAGAGCCTATCTGTTACAGAAGAAACCAGACACCGTATTTTAACCGTTGCTGAAGAGTTGGGCTACACTAAGCACCTCAAGACAGGCGAGTCCCACAAGCCCAAGCAAAAGATTGCCATTATCCAATGGGTCAGCGAACAAGGGGAGCTAGACGATCTCTACTACTACCAGATTCGCCTAGGAATAGAAAAAAGAGCCCAAGAACTGGACTATGATATTTTACGCTATTTTAATGACCATCCTTTTACACTGAGCGAGGAAGTCATCGGGATTCTCTGCATCGGAAAGTTTAGTCGAGCTCAGATCTCTGCCTTTGAAGAATACCAAAAGCCTCTTGTCTTTCTAGACAGTGATACTCTTTCACTAGGACATACCTGCATTATCACGGACTTTTACACTGCCATGAAACAGGTTGTCGATTATTTCCTCAGTCAAGGGATGGACCGTATCGGGATTCTAACAGGGCTTGAGGAAACAACAGACCAAGAAGAAATCATTGAGGATAAGCGGCTGGAAAATTTCAGAAACTACAGTCAAACAAAAGGAATCTATCATGATGAACTGGTCTTTCAAGGAAGCTTTACTGCCCAGTCTGGCTATGACTTAATGAAGGAGGCTATTCAGAACTTAGGAGACCAACTCCCACCAGCCTTTTTCGCAGCTAGCGATAGTTTAGCCATCGGTGCCCTCCGTGCGCTCCAAGAAGCTGGAATCAGCCTACCAGACCGCGTCAGCCTCATTTCCTTTAACGACACTAGTCTGACCAAGCAAGTCTATCCTCCCCTCTCCAGCATCACCGTCTATACCGAAGAAATAGGCAGAGCAGGCATGGATATTCTTAATAAGGAAGTACTCCACGGTCGCAAAATCCCTAGCCTAACCATGTTGGGAACCAGACTGACTCTGAGAGAAAGTACAAGGAATGAATAGGATAACAAAACGACCTCTAGCGAGGTCGCTTTTCTAATGATGATGCCCATGCTTCTGCTCTAATTCTCTCACCCTCCGCTTATGTTGCGCATGATTGCTTTGACTGCTATCTACTTCAATAGTGATATTCTGCACGCCTCTTTCTTCTAAACATTGACGCACCACTTCTTTGGTTTCCATCATCTGTTCCCAGTCCTTGATACAAATGTGAACAATAGCATTATTCTCTAGACCATCCATGGACCAAATGCTAAGTTGATTGACACTGTTGACATTGGGTAGAGCCTCTAAATCCTTCTCCAAATCACTTGTCTCGACTCCTTCTGGCACAGCATCTAGGAAAATTTTCAGTGCGCTCCAAAAGCGAGGAATGGCTTTCGACAGAATAAAGATAGAAATAACTAGTGATAAAAGCGGATCGAGGATATACCAGTCCGTAAATCGAAGAATAATCGCCATTAGAATGACGGCCAACCAACCAAGAGTGTCTTCCAAAAAATGCAGGCTAAGAATTGACTCGTTCTTTGTTTTCCCCTTACGAACTACCAGACTTGCTAGCACATTAATGGCTACTGCAATGATTCCCAGCCAGAGGATGCCTTCCTCATTGACGGGTTGCGGGTGAACAATCTTTGTGACATTTTCCAAGATCACTAGGACAGACCCTATCATAAGAATCACAGCCGTTAGCATGGCTCCTAAAAGACTAAAACGTTTGTAACCCAAGGTGTACTGTCTATCTTCTTCACGGTTTGAAATTGTTTCTAAAAGGGCTGAGATGCCAATGGCTATAGCATCTCCCAAGTCATGAACGGAATCAGCAAGAACTGCACTCGAACCAAAGATTCCTCCTGCGATAAACTCAACAATCGCATAGCTTAAATTTAAGAAAAAAGCTAACCAGATAGATGTTTTAGAACTCATTTCTCTCCCTCCTTTGGTATAATGGGTATATACATACTTCTTTCATTTGTATTATCTAATAAAATTCAAAGAAAGGATAGAAGCAAACTGTCAGCCATGTTCAGTTCTGAACAGTTTGTCTCAAGTGTCTACATGCCAAAAAGAGACCGTCGAGTCAGCAAGACGAAAAAAGCCATCTATCAAGCTTTTTTACAACTTTTGAACGACAAAGGCTATGATGCCACTACTGTTCAGGATATCATTGACCTAGCAGATGTTGGGCGTTCTACTTTTTACTGTCACTATGAAAGCAAGGAACTCCTTTTAGATGAGCTCTGTCGCTACCTCTTTCATCATCTCTTTGAAAGGGAAGGACACTTTACTACCGAGGACTACCTCGCACATATCTTTTTACATTTTCAGAAAAACCAGGACCATGTTACCAGTCTGCTATTTTCCAAAAATGACTACTTCCTCCGTCAACTCCATAAAGAGCTAGAACACCATGTCTATCCCATGTTGGCTGATGAGTTAAAAGAAGCCCACACTAATCTGCCTACTTCTTACCTCCAACACTTGGTCGTGTCCAACTTTATCGAGACATTGACCTGGTGGCTCAAAAAAGGACAAGACTTTACATACCAGGAAGTTGTCCAGTTTTATCTAGACCTTCTCATTCCTAAAAATTGAATACAGAGTAGAGCTCAGTTGCCTTATTTCTAGGCTACTGAGTTTTCATCTTTTCAACAATCAAAAAAGCCCAGACGAAATTGTCTGAGCATTTTTCTATATGGTCGTTTAACCAAGTTGAGTGTGACATTCTCAGTCTATTTCTTCAACAAACCTTGTTCTTGTAGAAACTCCTTGGCTACTTGCTCTGCTGACTTGCCTTCAACACCGACTTGGTAGTTGAGCTGGCTCATCTGGCTTTCAGTAATTTTACCAGCCAATTTATTGAGAACTGTTTCCAACTCTGGACGTTTCTTGAGAAGAGCTTCTTTCATTAGTGGAGCCCCTTGATAAGGTGGGAAGAGTTGCTTGTCATCTTCCAAGGCCTGCAAATCATAACGCGCCAACTCTGCATCAGTCGAATAAGCGTCCGTGATTTGAATATCACCTGACTGAATTGCCTGATAGCGAAGGGCTGGTTCCATGGTCGCCACATTGAGATTGAGACCATACATTGACTGCAAGCCCTTATTTCCATCTTCACGGTCATTGAACTCAAGTGTAAAACCTGCCTTCAACTGCCCTTCCACTTTTTTTAAGTCAGAAATGGTCTTCAAGCCATATTCTTGAGCAATCTTTTTCGGAACAGCTACAGCGTAGGTATTTTGATAAGACATAGGTTTGAGATAGGCTAGATGATCCTGTTTAGCAATGCCATCACGCGCCACCTGATAAACCTGCTCTGGCTCATGACTCACTTTCGGTGATGGTTGAAGCAGACTTTCAGTCACCGTACCAGTAAATTCAGGATAGATGTCAATATCGCCTTTTTTCAGAGCTTCATAGAGAAAGCTTGTTTTCCCAAAATTCGGTTTAACAGTCGCAGTCATACTGGTATTTTCTTCAATCAGTAACTTATACATATTGGCCAAAATTTCTGGTTCTGGACCCAATTTCCCAGCAATAACCAAGTTTTCTTTCTCTTTTTGAGCCAAAAGGGCTGGACTATAAGACAGACCGAGCAATATTGTCACCAAGGCAAAACCAGAGAAAATCGTCCGCAATTTTGCTTTTTCCATCACTTTTAGCAGGAAGTTAAAGGCAATGGCAAGCACTGCAGAAGAAAGGGCCCCAATCAAAATCAGACTGGCATTATTACGGTCAATTCCCAAAAGGATAAAGGAACCCAGTCCGCCAGCACCGATCAAGGCCGCCAAGGTTGCCGTACCGATAATTAAGACAGCTGCCGTCCTAATCCCAGACATCATAACAGGCATTGCAAGTGGAATTTCAAACTTCTTGAGTCGCTCCCACCTAGTCATCCCAAAGGCAATCCCAGCCTCTTGTAGACTTGGATCAATTCCCTTGAGTCCAGTGATGGTATTTTGTAAAATCGGAAAGATCGCATAGATCACTAGAGCTGTCAAAGCTGGCAAGGTTCCAATTCCCATCAAGGGGATAAAGAGCCCCAACAAGGCCAGAGACGGGATGGTCTGGAAAATCCCTGCAATCTGCAAAACCCAATCCGCCAACTTCTCATGATAGCGAAGATAAACAGCCAAGGGAATCGCTATAAAGATAGCCAGCAACAAGGTCAAAAGTGACAACTGCAAATGTTGAGATAGAGCTGTCAACCAATCACTAAAACGATCCTGAAAAGTTGCAATTAAATTAGTCATGAACACTACCTCCAAACAAGTCTGCTACAAAGTCTGTTGCAGGCGCTTTTAAAATTGTCTCGGGATTCGCTACCTGACGAATCTCTCCATCCTGCAAAACAGCAATACGGTCCGCCAATTTCAAGGCTTCATCCGTATCATGGGTTACAAAAATCGTTGTCATCCCAAACTCTTTATGCAATTCTTTTGTCAGAACCTGTAACTGTTTGCGAGAAATAGCATCTAAGGCTGAAAAAGGTTCATCCATGAGGAGAATCTTAGGCTGACCAATCATAGCACGAACAATACCAACACGCTGTTGCTCCCCCCCAGATAATTCACTAGGCAAACGATGTCCATACTCAGCTACTGGTAAACCAACCTTATCCAAAAGCTCCTCAGTTTTCTTAGCAATTTCTTCCTTAGTCCATCCCTTCATCTCAGGAATCAGGGCAATATTTTCCTCAACCGTTAGATTGGGAAAGAGAGCAATAGCCTGTAAAACATAACCAGTAGAAAGACGAAGTTCACGCTCATCATAGTCTTTGATACGCTTGCCATCCATATAAATATTTCCATCAGTCGGTTCCAAGAGGCGGTTGACCATCTTAATCATGGTCGTCTTACCTGATCCAGATGGACCAACTAAAACCATAAACTCGCCATTCTCAATTCGTAAATTGACATCTCTCAAGATATCTTTTTCTGTGTAGCGTAAAGCTACATTTTTGTATTCAATCATTCTGTATCCTCAATTTAAAACTTCCCTCGATTGGTCAAGTCTTCTACCTTAGGCATGACTTCCTTATTGTCCCAATGCTCCACAATTTTCCCGTTTTCTAGACGGAAGATATCGTACCGGGCATAGGTAAGACCATCAATCTGAGTCTGACCATAGCTAACCACATAGTTTCCTTGTCCTAAGAGTTGGAAAACAAAGTCAAAAATGACCTTTACTTATAAACAGCTAATTTGCTATATTCTAAACCTCATTTTCCTTCTCTTTCAGATTCGCCAAAATTCTTTCTTGAAAGGCTTCAAACTGACGAATTTCTTTCTTGGTGAATCCTTTGTAAAAGATCGTATCCAATTTCTGACTGACACGATGCCCCACTTCTTTCTGAGACTGCCCCAACTCTGTTAAAACCAAATACTTCTTACGCTTATCTTCTCCACATGGACTAATAGTTACAAGATTTTGTTCCTCTAGTTTTTTAATCATCGTCGTCAGCGTATTATTAGCAAGCCCAGTCGCAAGCGCAATATCTGTCGCAGTTGCGCAGCCAGTTTCACTATTCCATAAAACCGCTAAAATCTTGCCCTGTTCACCCCTATAAAGAGCCTCAGGATCTTTGCTCAGTAACTTTTGAAAAATCCGCCCATTCAACAAACGAATATGATGGGCTACCAAATGACTATCTTTCATGATACCTCCTTTTATTTCTACATCGAAACGAATAAAGCAATTGTAACACTTGTTATTCCATCTGTCAACTATTTCGATTTAGAAATAATTTTTCCCAGTAAAAAAATCTCCTACCCAAGGTAGAAGATTTCAATCTTATAAAACTTAATCCGTCATGTCCGATACCAACGTTCGATGCTCCAATGGAATACTGCACATAACTAGCAAGAAAATAAAGCCTGACTGAATCCAGAAGAGGGCCAAGTCAAAGATTCCGTGTACAGCAACCACTGTAAGGAAAGATAGATAAAGACCAATAATCGGACGTTTCCCCGACTCCTGACTCATATCCATCATCAAGCGAACAGGAGCCACAGAAGACAAAACTAGTAAAATGGTCCCCACAATTCCGTAACTCAGAATCGTATCGATATAAAGACTGTGAGCATGTTCATGATAAGGAGCATGTATCCGAGGATAAGAGTGCATATAGGTTAATGGCCCCTCACCCCAAAAAGGATTTTGCTTAAACAAGGCCATCCCAGCATCCCAAATAGAGATCCGTTCTTCCATAGAAGAGTCTAAAGTCCCCATCCGAACTCCTAAATCACTGGAAAAGAGGAAACTCAAGCCAATCGCAAAGACCCCAATACTAAGCCAAAAGGCCTTCCAGTTTTTAATGGTCGTAAAGAGATAAATAATGGCTCCAGCGATAATAGCAGGAAAGGCAGTTCGATTTTGAGTAAAGTTCAAACCAAAGAGATTCACAAAGCCTGCAAACGCACAGAATACTTTCAACCAATTCAATTTGGTCGTTGTAAACAGATAGAAAGCAATCATGATACAGAAACAACAAATAATTCCATAATAATTAGGATTAAAGAAGGTCACTTCTGCACGATTCTGATGCCACACCTGCATATTGGGTGAAAGAAAAGCATAGTTAAATTTCTTCACAATTTGGAAATGTTCTAAACTCGCAAAAGCAGCTGACAAGACGCTACCAAACAAGACGAGCTGCAAAATCAATCGAAAGAATTTATGTGATAAAATCGACTGATAGTGCAAAAAGAAAACAGTAAATAGAAAAATTCCTACTGAAGCTACAACTCCCATCCAATTTTGTGCAAAAACGGATATAACAGTACTATAGCCAAGAAAAAGAAGCAGCATCGGATGCTCCCCCATTTTCTGAAGAATACTTTTCATGTCTCCTGTAAAAATCAAACTAATAATATATAAACAGAATACAACTACAAAAAGATAAAAGGGTAAAAAGATACTCAGGATAATTCCCAATAAAATCAGTTCTTTACTAGACAACCCTTTCAGCTTTTCAATAAAGCCTATTGATTTCAAAACGAATCCTTTCTCTCCAAATCAGTTGATTCAGATAATAGTAAGCTACCCTTTATTGTACCACTTTTTTAGCAATTTGAAAACAAAGAAAACGTTTCCCTAGGTAAAAAAGCGAGCAAAAATACTGAGATTTCACATCTCAAGCTTAATGACTAGATTCACTCTAAAAAATCGTGCCGAAAATAGTAGGCATATGTTAAAATAGTAGTAATAAAATATAGATTAGAAGCAACTATCCAAACTAAAATCAAATCATATACTATTCTTAAAGAAAGGAAACACTATGAAATCCTACCAAGCCGTCTACCAAATTCTAGCTAAAGAAACCGACTATATCAGCGGAGAAAAAATCGCAGAAGAACTATCCCTAAGCCGAACATCAATTTGGAAAGCCATCAAGCGTCTAGAACAAGAAGGCATTGAAATTGATAGTATCAAAAACAAAGGCTACAAACTGGTGAATGGAGACCTTATTCTTCCAGAACTTCTAGAACAAAATCTTCCAATTAAAATAAGTTTTAAACCCGAAACAAAATCAACTCAACTAGATGCAAAAGAAGCAATTGATTTAGGGAATGAAGCAAACACCCTCTATATAGCTTCCTATCAAACAGCAGGCCGAGGTCGATTTCAACGTTCTTTCTACTCACCACAAGGTGGCATTTATATGACACTCCATCTCAAACCAAATCTCCCTTACGACAAATTACCATCCTACACACTACTTGTAGCAGGAGCTGTCTACAAAGCCATTAAGAACCTAACTTTAATTGATGTCGACATAAAATGGGTCAATGATATCTACCTAAACAATCATAAAATTGGAGGAATCCTTACTGAGGCAATGACCTCTGTAGAAACTGGCTTAGTCACAGATATCATTATTGGAGTAGGTATTAATTTCACTATTAAAGACTTTCCTCAGGAATTAAAAGAAAAAGCTGCTAGTTTATTTAAAACACCAGCACCTATTACCAGAAATGAATTAATCATAGAAACCTGGCGGACTTTCTTCGAAGCACCAGCAGAAGAGCTATTATACTTATACAAAAAACAGTCATTTGTTCTAGGAAAAGAAGTGACTTTTACACTAGATCAAAAAGACTACAAGGGACTTGCTAAAGATATCTCTGAAAATGGAAAACTTCTAGTTCAATGTGATAATGGAAAAGAAATCTGGCTAAATAGTGGCGAAATTTCACTCAAGAGTTGGAAGTAATAATAAACTAGCACAACCGTAAAATCAACAATATATACAAATTTTAGTATTTCTTCAGCCCAATACAGTTGAAAAAGAGCCATTTTAAGGAGAATTCTAGTAGGAATACCAGTCGTTTCTAGGTAAGGGGTCTTAGACGATTTTTGAAAGTCATATTTCTTCATTTGACTTCCAGAACTAGGACAAGATGGGGCATTGTATTCCAGTTTCGCGATGATTTCCTTGTGAGTATCCCTATTGACGATATCTAAAATCTTGATATTTTGGTCTTTGATATCGAACAATTTTGTGATAAAATGTAACTATTCCATATGATTCTTTCTAATGATGGTTTGGTTGCTTTTCATTATAGATCATATGGAACTTTTTTCTACATAAAAATAGGCTCCATAATATTTATAGGGGGGGTACCCACTACAAATATTATGGAGTCTTTTTATCGCTCTGAATACCAAAAAAGAAAGGACGAAATGTGTCCTTCCTAGAACTTAGCTTTTCTTCAACCCACTACAGTTGACAGAGAGTCGAAATTAAACGGAGAATAAGGGATTCGAACCCTTGCGCCAGTTACCCGACCTAACGATTTAGCAAACCGTCCTCTTCAGCCTCTTGAGTAATTCTCCTATTAATGGGCACGAGTGGACTCGAACCACCGACCTCACGCTTATCAGGCGTGCGCTCTAACCACCTGAGCTACGCGCCCAAGTTAAAAAACTTGGTAATTGAACAAAGTTCAAAGCGGGTGACGAGAATCGAACTCGCGACAACAGCTTGGAAGGCTGTAGTTTTACCACTAAACTACACCCGCATAAAAACTATAAATAAAAATGGCGCGAGACGGAATCGAACCGCCGACACATGGAGCTTCAATCCATTGCTCTACCAACTGAGCTACCGAGCCTTATTGCGGGAGCAGGATTTGAACCTACGACCTTCGGGTTATGAGCCCGACGAGCTACCGAGCTGCTCCATCCCGCGTTATTACAAAAGGAGGATGTGGGATTCGAACCCACGCACGCTTTTACACGCCTGACGGTTTTCAAGACCGTTCCCTTCAGCCGGACTTGGGTAATCCTCCATATTATTTAAATGGACCTTGTAGGACTTGAACCTACGACCACTCGGTTATGAGCCGAGAGCTCTAACCAGCTGAGCTAAAGGTCCAACAAGATCATTATAGCGGCGAAGGGGATCGAACCCCCGACCTCCCGGGTATGAACCGGACGCTCTAGCCAGCTGAGCTACACCGCCATATATCGGGAAGACAGGATTCGAACCTGCGACACCTTGGTCCCAAACCAAGTACTCTACCAAGCTGAGCTACTTCCCGAGTTAAATAGAAAAATGCACCCTAGAGGAGTCGAACCTCTAACCGCCTGATTCGTAGTCAGGTACTCTATCCAGTTGAGCTAAGGGTGCTCATTATATTATGCCGAGGACCGGAATCGAACCGGTACGATCGTTACCAATCGCAGGATTTTAAGTCCTGTGCGTCTGCCAGTTCCGCCACCCCGGCCTCTCTAAGCGAACGACGGGATTCGAACCCGCGACCCCCACCTTGGCAAGGTGGTGTTCTACCACTGAACTACGTTCGCACTGTTTTCTTCTATCTAAAAATGCCGGCTACATGACTTGAACACGCGACCCTCTGATTACAAATCAGATGCTCTACCAACTGAGCTAAGCCGGCTCATTTATTATATCTTAATGCGGGTTAAGGGACTTGAACCCCCACGCCGTTAAGCGCCAGATCCTAAATCTGGTGCGTCTGCCAATTCCGCCAAACCCGCATATATGACCCGTACTGGGCTCGAACCAGTGACCCATTGATTAAAAGTCAATTGCTCTACCAACTGAGCTAACGAGTCTAAAATAACTTACGTTATCTTAAACGGTCCCGACGGGAATCGAACCCGCGATCTTCGCCGTGACAGGGCGACGTGATAACCGCTACACTACGGGACCTATGGGAGTTAACGGGATCGAACCGCTGACCCTCTGCTTGTAAGGCAGATGCTCTCCCAGCTGAGCTAAACTCCCTAGAGCTAAGCGACTTCCATATCTCACAGGGGGCAACCCCCAACTACTTCCGGCGTTC
>NZ_NGVM01000089.1:0-757 GCF_002238115.1 Streptococcus sp. KR
AATGGTTAAGAAATTTACGCATGACAAACTATCCAAAAATAGAGCTATTCGAGAAGAATCAATTTATCAGATTTTAGATTTAAGGAATTGCCGTTTCGAAAGGATTAAGAAATTTGATGTTAACACTGAACTGAAATATCCAGCCATTCTCGAAAGATATGGAAAAGCAATTGCAGACAATTGTTTTAATCGTCCATTCGGAACTAATAAAAAAGTAAAAAGATCACCAGATATTGAAAAAAAGATTTTAAGATTTATGGACGGTAAAAAAATTATTAAATTATCAGACTTTGCGCAAGGGATTAGCAATTTTGAATATGTTGATTCTTTGAGTAATAAACGTCAAAAAAAGAGTAAACAATGGTGGTATCAAAATATTAAGTGTGAGTTTGAATTGGGAACTTTTGATAATACGGGTTTTAAATTATGTAGATTTTCAGATTTAAAAAATAGCATAAAAAAAGAATTGCCCAGCCATGGCAACTCATTAGTAGTCGTAAAAGTTTAAGTATTTTTCAATCATGAGAATAACTATATTTTACCATTAATAAGCCATAAAATCAAAGCAGATTTAGGCATTTTCTACCTATTTTTTTTGCTAGGTAAAAAGTTTTACGTGCAGTTTTGGGTATTTTTTGGGTGTTTTTAACCTATAAATGACACATTTCAATGTTGGGTGAGAGGGGTTAAATTATTTTCACCCAACCTTCCCTGTTTTTTAAAAATAACATGGAAGGTTGGGGTCTTTTAGCTTTAT
>NZ_NGVM01000090.1:0-748 GCF_002238115.1 Streptococcus sp. KR
TTCTCCTGGGAAGGAAAACTCAGCAAAAAAATGAAACATGCCAAAAAGCGACTGGCACGTTCAAAGTTTGGGAAGGCATCAAAACGTTCAGGAAAAGCCTTAAAGTTTGCGTCAAAATTACTACGTTCGATTTTAGCCAATCCTTTAGCTGTCAAGTCCTTTTTTTTAATGTTTCTTATCTTTGCTGTCATAGGGGTATTTATGGCAGTGTTTGGAGGCAGTGGTCCCGTCCAACAAAATGAATTTGACCTTAATAAGTCCTGGCTTCAGATCAGTAAACGTGATAGAGAGAAGTCAAATGATAAGGTTGACTATTGGACGAACATTGATGATATGCTCTTTTTCATGAATTTTCGCTACGGTAGTGATTGGAAACCAGAGAGTTCCTGGAAAGATGGGACAGGTGGAGAATGGGCTGGGACATTAGGTTTTAATCACTATTCTGATGCCTTGAATGACCTTTGGAATCATTTGAATGATGATCCTCATAATTTGAAGAAGATGGCTGATTTATATGGTTCTTCTTCGAAATTAGAATGGGCCAAATTGAGTGACAGTGAACTAGAAGAGTATAAAGAATTAGAGGAGTTGACTAAAGAAGTTGGTCGCTATCCTTCTTATCAAGAACTAGCTAATCCCTTTTACCAGGAGGACGATCCTTCTTACCAAGCTCCTCTAGTTATCCTGAAGCGGTTTGGTTATACCTCTAAGAGTGAAATTTATGAAAAAACACAACTAAAAGCTTCAA
>NZ_NGVM01000091.1:0-748 GCF_002238115.1 Streptococcus sp. KR
TTCTCCTGGGAAGGAAAACTCAGCAAAAAAATGAAACATGCCAAAAAGCGACTGGGACGTTCAAAGTTTGGGAAGGCATCAAAACGTACAGGAAAAGTCTTAAAGTTTTCGTCAAAAATACTACGTTCGATTTTAACAAATCCTTTAGCTGTCAAGTCCTATTTCTTAATGTTTATCATCTTTGCAGTATTTGGGATATTTATGTCTGTTTTTGGAGGGAGTGGTCCAGTCCAACAAAATGAATTTGACTTGAACAAATCCTGGCTTCAAATCAGTAAACGAGATCGAGAGAAGTCCAATGATAAGGTAGACTATTGGACAAACATCGATGACATGATCTTTTTCATGAACTTTCGCTACGGTAGCGATTGGAAACCAGAAAGTAATTGGAATGAGGGGACTGGTGGTGAATGGGCTGGGACGTTAGGTTTCAATCACTATTCAGATGCCTTGAATGATCTTTGGAATCATTTGAATGATGACCCTCACAATTTGAAGAAGATGGCTGACTTATATGGCCCCTCGTCAGATCTCAAGTGGACTAAGTTGAGTGATAGCGAGTTAGAAGAGTATAAAGAGCTAGAGGAGTTGACTAAAGAAGTTGGTCGATACCCCTCTTATCAAGAACTAGCTAACCCTTTTTACCAGGAGGACGATCCTTCTTATCAAGCCCCTTTAGTTATCCTGAAGAGATTTGGTTATACCTCTAAGAGTGAAATTTATGAAAAAACACAACTAAAAGCTTCAA
>NZ_NGVM01000092.1:0-709 GCF_002238115.1 Streptococcus sp. KR
GAATAATATAAATGCCTCTGGGTGTTTAAGAAAGTATTCGTTGAAAGCACTGAAAATCAAAAGCATGATCGGTCCGCATAAATAAGTAATAAACAAGGATATCATTTGTAATATACGGATAACTGATCGACGATTACCACTCCATTTTTCAAATAGTACTTGTAACCATTATTGTAACGGGAATAACCATTGTCTAAAAAAGAAACGATTGCCTATTTTATGTCTCTTCAAAATGCCGATAACGGGAAATAGCCAAAAAATAATAATACAAGCAACAAGGAATATCTCGTTCATTGTAGTTTCCATGATTTTACCCTTTTTTCAATTAGCGAAAATCAAAGATTAAATTCTTTTTTTAGCAGTTTCTCTAAATATCTGGAAGCTGTTAATTCTTTCTCTTTTGCACGTCTAGTTAGTTCATTAGCAATATCTTGCTTCAAAGTATAAGATTTTGAAATTCTAGGTGCAGTTGGTTCATTTTTAGCAGGTTTGCTGCTCATACTATTTTTTAGTTGATTCATTTTATCTTCAAATGCCATTATACTAGTCCTTTCTGTCTCATAATATGATATAGCATGACATATCATATTACGCTATTGCTTCGCAAAGGTTTCAAAGATATTGTCGATATTTTCGAAAAATTCTTTGGCCCTTTGTGTTGAATTGTTTTCTTGCTCCATCTTAATCAGCGGTTTGTGATTAAGAGTTG
>NZ_NGVM01000093.1:0-698 GCF_002238115.1 Streptococcus sp. KR
AAATCGAAGGATCTCACTCGCTGAGGTCCTTTTTTGTATCTGGCGAATTGTCAAACTAAGTGCAACAGTTTGTCAAAAAATACTTCATATGGGGTTTCATAGTTTAACACTTTGCGAGGACGTTGATTTAACTGCTTTTGGCAGTGTTCAACGTCCTGTTCTGTATAATTATCAATATCTGTTCGCTTGGGAAAATATTCCCGGATTAATCCATTTGTATTCTCATTTGTTCCACGCTGTTCAGGCGAATATGGATCGGGCCAATAGACAGTAACACCTAACCTTTCGCTGATTTCATCAAGATGAAGAAATTCGGTCCCATGATCTGGTGTAATAGAATGAACAAATTCTTTAGGAATGGCCCCTAACAGTTCAACTAAGCCTTTATTTATCTCCTGCGAGTCCTTTTGCACAACCTTTTTGATAAGCGTAAGCCGACTAAGCCGATCGACAACCGTTAAAAGGATGGAGTGACCCGTTCGACCAATCACAGTATCAATTTCCCAGTCACCTATACGTTGACGCTGGTTGATAAAACCAGGGCGCTCATGGATCGAGATATAGTCGGTCTGTACTTCTCGATGTCGTCTAGTATTCTTTGAATGCCGAGTCCGATGTTTATGTCTGAGATGGCGCTGAATACCGGTATCACCACGTGAGGAGTACTTCTCACCTAAATTGTGTTGATAGATATGACG
>NZ_NGVM01000094.1:0-685 GCF_002238115.1 Streptococcus sp. KR
CCATATTTTTATGTGACGTGTAAGTGCGCATTGACCTCGTTTCACTCGGTCTGCTGATTACCCACCACTGATTTTAGTGTCCTTCCTCTAGTATCATTATTAGGCCTGCTTTAAACATACTTTTTAGCCATAATAGCTCTCATTGATTCGTTATTAATTTTAACTAGATAATTAAAGCAATTAACAACATGAGATACACTGAAAAATGGCCAGATGAGTATCTTTTTACAAGAATATCAATTATATATATCCCTTAAACTATTTTTTGCTTTTGGTCTTATGGCTAAATGGAATAATAGCAAGGCCAAGACATATAGCAAAAACAAGAGTCGATCTAATCAAATCATGATCTTGATTATCAAATATTGCACTATAGGCTAAAAACAAGCCAATCGCTAACAAATAACGAAAAATAACAATCCAAATTTTTTTGCTCATAAACCCCGCCTCCTAGAACAAGTTGCTCATACTCAGTTTAATCAATATTAAAAAACTATTCTTGCTAATTCATGTAGCTAAAAAAGAGCATAGTTCCCCCTGGAGACTGCTAAGCGCATTTTTTAGCCAAACTAGTAATCAATGATCATTTTAAATGATTAGCCCAATGACTCAGGTTGGCTAAGCCGGTCAAAAATGCTCACTGATTATTCGTATAAGCAGTTTTATCGCTATTTTAATATAAATA
>NZ_NGVM01000095.1:0-681 GCF_002238115.1 Streptococcus sp. KR
GGAATGAGATTAACCCAATCGCTCACAAAGAAAGACTTGGAACACGAGAAATGAGAGAGTACCCAGAATTGATGAAGATAGATGGGGCCATATTCACTCCGTATCATCTGGAGAGATTGGCGAGTGAGTTAGATATTTCTCAGTTCAGTTACGCTTTAGAAGATACTCTTTACGCAGATCAACTTCTATCCCAACTCCCATTTGGAGATTTGGAAAATAGTCCAATTGGATTTACAGATAGTAGTCATGATGGTCGCCTTGGATTTATCTCTTTTGATGGAATGGATAGTGTTGAGGTCGAAAATCTATCTGCTTGGTTTGAGAAGTTGGGAGTCAAAGACTCACCTATGGAACAATTGGCCCTTATTGAAAAATGGCAAAAAGAAATCAAAGGTTTATCAGAAAAAGTTGAACAAACGATCTCCACAGTCCGAGAAGAATTTGAGAAATCACAAGAGGAAGAAATCAAACTAGAAGAACAAGGTTACAACAAGCAGGAGTTGGAACATGATGCGGATGCTGACGGAGTTTCTGATGATGAGGAGTTGTTGCAGGGAACGAATCCGTATGATTTTAGATCGAAACCAGGTTCTAAACCAGAGGGCGAGGAGAGTCTACAAGCGGACGAAGTTGTTTTAGCAGCTGGTAGTCTTGCAGTCGCAGATTTTATTCAAAATAAAG
>NZ_NGVM01000096.1:0-666 GCF_002238115.1 Streptococcus sp. KR
AGTAAGGACTATCCCCATGAAGCATAAAATCAAGTTGTAGGTCTAAATCATACCACTTCTTATTTTTGATATGTGCATAATTCAATAAAGCTGTATGACGTGTTGAACCATCTGCAGTATCCGTCCATTGACCTAAACCCAAACCTCTATGAAGAATATTAGGATAAGCACCACTATAAATGGCTGGACCTCCAATTGCTAACCATGCTTCATCATCCCATGAGGAATCGGTAGCTCCAATAGGAGGGGATAAATAATCTCCTTCTGCTCGTTTTGGATTAATAGAAGACTCTACTGACCAATTTCCTAAAATTGCTGCAATTGCTTGGGGACTTGCCCCTTGAGATTTCAAAAACTCATAGATATGTTTTGCTCGTTCAAACTCATCCCCACCAAACTGACCAATAGCTGGTAAGATAGTAGTCTGAAGTTGAATGACTTTTGGGAAATAAAATTGAGGATTGACATACACCAATTTTTCTTCCTTGTTCTTATACTTTTGATAGGAAACTTTCAAACCTGTATCATCTGGTGTTTCACCAATAACATCACCCGTTAGAACTCTTGTCCCCTCAATCGCACGGCCATTATGAATGGAATATAAGATTAAGCGACTCTCATTCTCTCCTTTTCCGTTAGTGAGAATAACATTATCACCGTCAAGAG
>NZ_NGVM01000097.1:0-665 GCF_002238115.1 Streptococcus sp. KR
ATGTCTCCTTTTATCTCTATGGAGTCAATTCCTCCATCCAGTCGAATAGCTCCATCGGGAGGAACGACATAGCCTGCTTTACGGATGTCAGACGCATATTTTCCTGATGCCATTAAATGTTGTAAGACGACTATATTGTCCCTCTCTTCAAAGGAGGTTTTTAATTGCATATGTTCTTGGTGGTTTTGATATTGAAAATAAAGATTCAAGCCAGTAGCTAAAGCAATTACAGAACCAATCACGATTAGTATTTTTTTAAGTCCCGACATTTTTTTCATCCCCTCTGTCTAAATAATCATAGACGTCATGTTTCCAACCCTCTTCCTTTTCATTAGGTTTTCCAATAAAGATATTGAGGTCAAAGCCATATTTAATAAAGTTGCCTCCTATCGTATTATTTTCAATAAGAGTTTCAACCATCAGTTTACCGTTAGCTTTATCCCCATTTCCCATCACAGTATATAATTCTTCAACACGCCCAGTTGTTCATACGGCATTGTGTTGAGCAAGAAGCCACTTTCTCTGGTAAACTATCCATACAAGGTCTGATACATCTTTTTCATGAAAGCATCAATCTCGCTTTGAACTCTTTTCAACAAGTAAGCTTCTTCGGATTGTGAGACAGAAATAATCTCTCTTTTCCCGTTATCATTTTGCTGAGAATA
>NZ_NGVM01000098.1:0-659 GCF_002238115.1 Streptococcus sp. KR
TTCATTGTAGACAATTTAAATGGAATTGCAAAAACTAGAATTATTAATATGGTAGATTGTAAAATTAATCCGAACGCTGTTCGGACAAAAAAGATCAGCTTCCTTTAAAATGGTGTTTACCACAAACCCATCTTTTAGGAGCTGATCTTTTGTCTAGTATAACCTATTCCGAACGAATTAAAATCGAAACCTTTTGTGAACTAGGGCTGTCCAATATCCAAATGGGCGTTCGGCTGAACCGATCACCGTCAACAATTTCTTATGAATTATCTTGATGTCAACCTTATCAGGCTGAATTAGCACAAACAGATGCCGAATACAAGCGATCACGATGTGGTCGGAAAACTAAGCTGAGCGATGAGTTAAAGCAAAAAATTCTCAACCATTTACGTCTAAGCTGGTCACCAGGAATGATTGCTCACGAATTTAAACTAGCTACTAAATCTATTTATAATTGGCTAAATCAGGAGAGAATTGGTTTCTCCTTGAATGATCTACCTGAACATGGCGTACGCCAACGGCGTAACGTTGACCAACGATCCAAATATAATCAATCTTTGGGGCGATCAATTGAACAGCGTCCCATGATGATTAATCAACGTAATCGCATCGGCGATTTTGAACTAGATACAGTCGTTGGTCCTCGTGGGCATAGTAAG
>NZ_NGVM01000009.1:0-92420 GCF_002238115.1 Streptococcus sp. KR
TAAAGAATCAGTCTCACTATATTTAGTCTCACTAACTTCAGTCTCACTAGGGGCTGAATGTGAGACGGGGGCCGTTTCATTTTCATCCTGCCCTAGTCTTTTTTTAACACTAGGCCTGTTTGAATTAGCTACTGGGGTAGAAGACAATTCCCCTAAATAAATCTTATTAGCAAGTCTCCCTTTCTCACTTGAAGACTGTTGAACTTCATCAATTAAGTCATATTCTTTAAGAATCTTTTTGATGGACAATAATTTTGACTTAGAACAACCTAACAACTTCATCAGTTTAGAATTAGAAAATACTAAATAAACCGCCCCTTCTTCATCTATCCAACCACGACTGAGAGATAATTCTAAACGATCTTTTAAAATAGAATAAGCCACCTTTACTTCTAGTTTCATATCCATATATTTTTCATCCTCAAAAAGAATTTTAGGTAATTTATAATACCGTTCTGAAGTATGGTATTGATTTGCGGTAATTCGTTTCATAGAGCTCCTCCTAGTTCTTTGAGTATTAAATCTCCACTTGATTCCAATCGAACCAAGCCACTTTTTTCTAATTCTGCCATAAGAGAGATGGCTTCAACAATATCAATTCCCATTTCACGTACTAAAAATGAAATGACAATATAGCGTGATGATTGTAATTCTTTTGTCATTTTCCCTCCTGAAAATAAAAAAAGGAGAACAATATTCAATTGTTCTCCACGATAAATTTGTTAAAAAGAAAAACCCTGCCAAATTAATTTTTGGTAGGGTTTTTGGTAGGAAACTAAATTAATTTATCAGTTTCTAAAATGTGTTCACGATTCTAAAAGGCTGATACTATAGTATTCCGAATTCTAATTGGTATATGCCTCTTATTTAAGAGTAACTGAAGCTCCAGCTTCTTCCAATTTAGCTTTGATTTCTTCAGCTTCTGCAGTTGCAACGCCTTCTTTAACAAGTGCTGGTGCACCGTCAACAAGTTCTTTAGCTTCTTTAAGACCAAGACCTGTGATTTCACGTACAACTTTGATAACGCCAACTTTTTTGTCGCCTGCAGATGTCAATTCAACGTCGAATGAATCTTTAGCAGCACCAGCGTCAGCAGCACCAGCTGCAGCAACAGCTACAGGAGCAGCTGCAGTTACACCAAATTCTTCTTCGATAGCTTTTACAAGGTCGTTCAATTCAAGGATTGAAGCTTCTTTAATTTCAGCAATAATGTTTTCAATGTTCAATGCCATTGTTATTTCCTCCAAATATGTTTTAAATTTATAATAGATTTCGTAGCTAGGCTACGCTGCGTAGCTTAAGATTAAGCTGCGTCTTCTTTGTTGTCTGCAACCGCTTTGACTGCAAGAGCAACGTTGCGCACTGGCGCTTGAAGTACAGAAAGGAGCATAGAAAGAAGTCCTTCGCGGTTTGGAAGAGTTGCAAGAGCAAGAATCTCTTCTTTAGATGCGACAGCGCCTTCGATTGCACCACCTTTGATTTCAAGTGCTTCAGCGTCTTTAGCAAAATCGTTCAAGATTTTCGCTGGTGCGATAACATCTTCGTTAGAAAATGCTACTGCAGATGGTCCAACAAATACAGATGCAAGATCTTCAAGACCAGCTTTTTCAGCTGCACGACGCAAGATTGAGTTTTTAATAACTTTATACTCAACTTCGCTTCCACGAAGCTCACGACGAAGAACTGTATCTTGCTCAACTGTCAAACCACGAGCGTCTACAACGACGATAGATGCAGCAGCTTTCATTTTTTCAGCTACTACGTCAACTAGTTCCGCTTTTTTAGCAATAATTGCTTCACTCATTAGTGTGTTCACCTCCGTTATTATTTTGCTTGGGGAAATTTTTCAAAAGAAAAACGCGCCCAAACCTAGACACGAAAGTACAATACGCTTCTTTTTACATGATACGTTTTGTCCTCGGTAGGATATTTATGAGTCGAGCTCCCCTACTGTCTTAGGCAGTTTTTTTAAACCGTATATAAGTATAGCATAGTCAAAAAAAGAATGCAAGATTTTTGCAAACTTTTTTTAAAATTTTTTAGTGATTTTTCTTTTAAAGTTCTACCGTCAAAACTTTGCCTTGCTTGACAACCTGTTGTCCGGCAATATAGACATCATCAACGTCACTGGATTTGACTGCATAAACGAGGTGAGACAGCATATTTTCCTGAGGTTGGAGATGGATTTTTCCCTGTGGTTGAATAACCAGAAAATCTGCTTGCTTGCCAACTTCCAGACTTCCTATCTGTTCTTCCATTCCTAGGACCTTAGCCCCTTCAATTGTCAGCGCCTTGAGAGCTGTTTCGATAGGGAATTGGCTGGCATCTCCGCTCTTCATTTTCTGTAAGAGAGCTGCTGTTCGTCCTTCCTCAAACATATCAAGGTTGTTGTTGGAAGCAACTGAATCTGTCGCAATTCCCACAGCCACTCCTGCTTTTTGAAGTTGGATGATTGGAGCAATTCCTGATGCCAGTTTGAGGTTACTGATAGGATTGTGGGCGATAGCCACTTGAGAAATTACCAAGCGTTCAATTTCTCGCTCGTTTAATTCGACCCCGTGAGCAAAGACAGACGGATGATCTAAGTAACCCAGTTCTTCGAGAAAAGCAAGAGGACGTTTACCGTATCGTTTCAGGATAATTCCTGACTCCTCCTTGGTCTCCGACACATGGATATGGAGAGGAATAGCAAACTCTTTTGCCATATCTAAACTCGCTTGCAGCAAGTCTTGATTACAGCTGTAAGGAGAATGTGGTGCTACCATAACCTTGAAATTTAGATTTTCATATCCTAAAATTTCCTCAATAATTGCTCGTGTTCTGCTTATGGTCTCAGCAGTTGTTTCTGCCCCTGAAGAAAAGAGGGTCGGTGAGAAATAACAACGCATCTTGGAAGTTTTCACTGCCTGATAAATCCGTTCAATATCCACACCATTAGGATTATACATATCGTTGAAGGTTGTTGTTCCTGACTGGAGCATCTCTGTCAGAGCTTCTTTGACCGCCTTGGTAGTCATGTCGGGAGTAAACTCAGCTTCTGCAGGCCAGATATAATCATTGAGCCATTCATGGAGATTACTATCATCTCGAATCCCTCTCAAACCTGTCATAGCAGAATGGGTATGGCAATTGACCAAACCAGGCATGATCCAAGCTCCTTGATAGTCTATAATCTGCTCAGCTTGCTCTAAAATCTCTGACTTCTCTTGACCGACATAGACGATTTGAGAATCCTTAACGGCTAAGATTCCATCTAGATAGACATGGAAATCTTTGTCACAAGTCACGATATTTACATGCTGAAAGACTTTCATTCTAGGCTCCTTTTCTAAAAGACAATTTACAGTGAACAATTTTTCTAGCTATTGTAACAAAAAAGTCACCCGAAGGCAACTTTTTTTGTCCATAAGATTTCAAAGTAGAAAGGCTTATTCAGAGATAAAAGCTGCAGCTTGCTGCATTTGGTAATACTTGCCCTTCTTAGACATAAGGTCATGATGGTTGCCATACTCAACAATATCACCATCCACCAAGACTAGAATCAGATCCGCATCCTGAATGGTTGACAGGCGGTGGGCAATGATAAAGCTTGTACGCCCCTTCATGAGTTTGGCAAAGGCATCCTGAACCAGCACTTCTGTCCGCGTATCGATGGAAGAGGTTGCCTCGTCTAAGATAAGAATCTTTGGAATAGCCAGAAAGACTCGGGCTATGGTCAAGAGCTGAGCCTGACCGACAGAAAGAGATTCTCCAGCATTTTCCAACTTGGTATCATAGCCTTGAGGTAGCTGTTGGATGAAAAAGTCTGCATTGGCTGCTTTGGCAGCAGCAATCACCTGCTCCCGACTGGCTTCAGGATGTCCAAAGGCAATATTATCATGAATGGTCCCTTGCTTGAGCCAAGTTTCCTGTAGCACCATGCCAAATTGTTGACGTAAAGAGGCACGACTATAGTCATAAATGGATTTCCCATCCAGCAAGATATCTCCCGAGTTAATGGGATAAAAACGCATGAGGAGATTGATAAGGGTTGATTTTCCAGCACCTGTCGGACCAACAATAGCCACCTTGCTACCAGCTGGAATATCAATAGATAAATCCTTAATCAAAATCTTTTCAGGATTGTAGCCAAAAGAGACATGTCTAAAAGAAATAGCTCCCTTAACTTGGTCACTGGTCAAGACTTCCTTACCAGTTTCAGTCACCTCAGGACTTTCTAAAACAGCATAGACACGCTCTGCACATGCCAAGGCACTTTGCAACTCGGCCAAAACTGAAGAAATATCGTTAAAGGGCTTAGTATACTGCTGAACATAGTTCAAAAAGGTCACTAAACGACCAACGGTCAGGGTGGAACCCATCATGATACGATAAGCTCCCACTCCAGCTAGAAGGGCATAAATGAGCGCATTGACAAAGCGAGTCGAAGGATTGACCGTTGAAGAATAAAAGATGGCTGACTGAGAATAGCCTGCATAGTTGTCATTAGCTTCATGCAGTCTTTGGATAAACTCTGCCTGAGCATTAAAAGATTGAATAATAGTCTGCTGACTCAACGATTCTTCAATCAACTGAGTCTGAATCCCCCTCGTCTCCGTTTGCTTTTGGAAGAGATGATAGGAGCGTTTGGCAATAAAACGTGAAATCACCATGGAAAGTGGCGTCAACAGCAAGACTAAGAGTGTCATGAGGAGATGAATTTGAAGCATGGCTAGAATACTAACCAAAATCATTAAGACACCAATAAAAAATTGGTTAAAAATCATGATCAAGCCAGCTGCCAGCTGTTCGATGTCCGTGGTTACACGACTGACCATCTCTCCACTTCCTTGCTGATCAACAAAAGCAATCGGTAACCGATGGAGCTTATGGATGATTTGCTCTCGCAAGTCTCTGGTATAAGAGAAAATTAAGCGATTATAAAGAAGAGGATTGACCCACTGCACAAGGGTATTTCCTATGACTACCAAGACCATTTGAATGAAAATCTGCCAAAAAACTGGTGAAGAACCAGCCACAAGGACCTGGTCAATGACCTGTCCAATCAAAATAGGTAGATAAATTGATAAGCCAACCTGGGCAATAGTTCCTAGAAAGGCTAGGAAAAGGAGGAAGGGATGGCTTGCTAAATCCTTAGCCAAACGTGAGAGTGTTTGATTTGCAGTTTGTCGTCTCATACTAGCCCTCCTTTCCATGTTGGGATGCATTGATTTCGCGATAAACTTGACTATATTTCATCAAGTCCTCGTGCTTGCCGATAGCTAGAAGCTCACCTTTTTCCAAGAGGAGAATCTGGTCAGCCATCTGTAAAGTCGATGTTCTTTGAGAAATCAAAATTAAGCTCGTATTTGGCAAATTTTCTCGAATAGCTTTCAAGAGCCTAGACTCGGTAATGGTGTCGAGGGCCGAAGTCGCATCATCTAGGATGAGAAATGGAGCTTGGCGTAAGACTGCTCGAGCGATCGACAGCCTTTGTTTTTGTCCACCTGAGAAATTTCGACCTCCTGTCTCAACTAGAGCATCTAAAAGTCCTTCCTTTTCACTGACAAAATCCTTGGCTTGTGCAATTTCCAAGGCCTGCCAAAGTTCTTGGTCCGTTACTTCGTGATTGAAACCCAGAGTCAAGTTGGAACGAATGCTTCCCTTAAAGAGTTCGACTTTTTGGGGCACATAGGCAATCCAAGACCGCCACTGCTCAAGATTACGAGGACTAGATCCATCTCGATAAGGGTAAATGCTCCCCTTGTCTGCTGGGTAAATTCCAAGTAAGACTTGCACCAAGCTTGATTTACCAGAACCTGTTCCCCCAATGATACCAAGGATTTGCCCTTGAGTCATATCAAAGGAAATGTCTCTCAAAGAAGGCTGGGCCGCATCAGGATAGGTAAAGGTCAGTTCTTGAACTTGTAAAACCTGATCACTGGTAGCTTGCTTTTGTTCTAATTTTGAATGGATATCCTCTGGAGCCTCAGCAAAGACTTCCTCGATTCGCTTAGCTGAAATATAGGACTGGTTGAGAGAATTGATCAGCATGGCTAGCTTGACCAATTCCACCAAGATCTGTAGGAGATAGTTGATAAGGGCAATGAGAGCACCTTGACTGAGCAATCCTCCTTGAATTGAAATATAGCCTTGCCATATAATGAAGAGGAGAGTTCCATTTACAATCAGATAGGTCAGGGGTGTTAATAAACTGGACCAGAAACCTGTCTTTTCTTGTAATCTAGCATAGACTTGGTTAAAAGTTTGAAAAATCTGTAACTCTCGTTTTTCTTGTCCAAAAGCACGAATAACCCGCATTCCTTGTAATTGCTGACGTGTTTCCTGAACCAGTTGATCCGTTTTCTTTCTCAGACTGCTGTAGAGAGGATTGACTAACCGAGAAAGGCCTACAATAACAATGGTCAAAATGACAACCATGACCAAGAACCAAAGAGTCAGCTCAGCTGAGATTCGATAGGCCATAAAAATGGCTCCAAAAACGATAATAGGCGCTCGTAAAAAGAGACGCAGGAATTGATTGATACCAGTCTGAATCTGGTAAGTGTCCGAAGTCAAGCGAGTGACCAAGCTAGAAGTTGTCAAACGGTCTCTGCTGTCCTTGGGCAAGGAAAGAATATGTCGATAGAGGTCGTTTGTCAATTCCTTGGCAAAACCCACCGCAGCCTTGGCTGAGTAGAATTGGGCTATTAAGGCCACTACAACACCAATTACTGCAAAAATAAGGAGCAGTCCAATCTGCATCCAAAGATGACCTTGATCTTTCTGGGGCAAGGATTGGTCAACAATCCCAGCAATCACCATGGGAACCAAGAGCTCAAAAACAGCTTCAAGCAGCTTGAACAAGGGTGCCAAAATTGATTCCTTGATGTAGGGTTTAAAGTAAGATAATAGGTGTTTCATAAATCCCTTCTATTCGTATTCTGGAAATGAAGAAAGTGGGAAGCACCCACCATCTCTGATTTATTTGTTTAAGTATGGAAGTAGATAGGCATATCCTTCCTCTTCCATCTCATCCTTGGCCACAAAGCGCAAGGAAGCCGAATTGATACAGTAACGGAGGCCACCAAACTCACGTGGTCCATCTGTGAAAACATGACCCAAGTGAGCATTTCCTGAGCGAGAACGAACCTCGATTCGCTCCATTCCATGACTCAGGTCCTTGTAATAGTGAATCAACTCTTTGGAAATCGGACGGCTAAAACTTGGCCAACCACATCCTGAGGCAAACTTATCCTTGGCAAAAAAGAGTGGCTCACCTGTCGTGATGTCTACATAAATTCCCTCTTCAAAGGTTTGGTCATAGGCATTGGTAAATGGAGCCTCTGTAGCAGCTTCTTGGGTAACACGATAGGACTCTTCTGATAAGCTTTCTTTTAACACCTCTTGACTAGGCTTTTCATAGTTAGCTGCATCAATCAATGGCTTATCAGCATCGGTCACATCGATATGACAGTAACCTGAAGGATTCTTCTTAAGATAGTCTTGGTGGTAATCTTCAGCCAGAATGTAGTGGCGAAGTTTCTCCACCTCTACTGCAATCTTTCGACCAAGCATGCGCTCCTGCACCACTGTATAGATAGCAGGTAGGTCTGATTCATCCTGATAATAGATCCCAGTTCGATATTGGCGACCACGGTCATTCCCTTGTTGATTGACTGATAATGGATCAATAACACGGAAATAATAAAGTAAAATCTCTCTAAGTGACACTGCCTTCTCATCATAAATCACTTGCACCGTTTCTGCATGGTCTGTTTCCTTGAGCAGCTGATAATTGGTCGTTTCGACTTGTCCATTAGCGTAGCCGACACTGGTTGCCAGCACTCCAGAGATGCGTGAAAAATATTCCTCTAGGCCCCAAAAACAACCACCTGCTAGATAAATTTCTGCCATCTTTATTTCTCCTTTATCAAATTTTTAACTCGAATTCTTTTCAAAAAAAGGATAGGAAGCCCTCTGGTCGAGAGTTTCCCCATCCTATCTTCTATTCTTTATTTTTCTTGGACACGGACACCTTGGGTATCAACTTTCAAGTCATGCAGTTTGCCTTTGAAGGGTTGCTTTTCCAATTCTGCCTTAATCGTTGGCATCTTGTCATGAGAAGCTAAAACCATCACTGTTGGTCCGGCACCAGAGAGATAGGTTGCATAGGCACCATTCTCTTTGGCTACTTGCTTGATCGTCGCAAATTCTCTCACCAAGTCCTGACGGTAACGCTCGTGGAAGAGGTCGCCCTCGATTGCTTGCCCAGCGGTCACCATGTCTCCTGCCAACAAGGCTGCAACCGCCACATTGGCGATAGAACTAGCCGCAACAGCTTCCTTGTAAGACAATTTCTTAGGCAAGACGCCACGGCTGTCTCGAGTACGCAATTCATAGTTTGGAATGTAGGCTAGGAAATCACACTCTGGGAAGTCTGCTACGATAGCAGAAACTTGTCCATCAACAGAGCTTGCAATAACGAGATTACCATAAATGGCTGGAGCCACATTGTCAGGATGGCCTTCAATCTTAGTCGCCAACTGCAATTTTTCATGGTCTGACAAGTTGAGTTGCCCCAGTTGGTTGGCTAGTTCAATCCCAGCAACAATAACCGAGCTAGAAGAACCCAAACCACGCGCCAAGGGAACATCACTGGTCATTTTCAAGCGTCTTGGTTGCAAGTCTGGTACAATTTGTAAAGCAATTTTTAGTAAGAGATTACGCTCGTCATGAGGAATCCATTTGCCAATCTGGTGTTCAATCAACCACTCTTCTCGTTCTTCGCAGACCTCAATTTGAAGATACTTGGTTACAGCTACACCGACCGAGTCAAAACCTGGCCCGATATTGGCACTGGTTGCAGGTACAATAATCTTCATCTTATTCTCCTAGCACCTTGAAGGTATTCAAGAGGTCGAATTCTGAAACCTTCTTCAATTCAGCTGAGACATTTTCAAGCTGGGCTTTATTAATCTTGTGTGTGATGATCACGACACGCGCCTTGTCACCTTCTTTTCCATCTTGAAGGATTTGCTTGAAGGAAATATCTTGGGCATTAAAGATTTCAGCCAACTTCAAGACCTGACCTTTTGAGTCTGGAGCCAAGATTGAGAAGTAGTAGTTTGCTTTGACATCTTCAGGATTTGCCAAGACCATGTCACGGCTGTATTCGTTGAAGTCTTTGCCAATGGTACCATCATTCAGGCGACGAACGATACGGACAATATCCGCCACAACACTTGTTGCAGTTGGTTTTTGACCAGCACCTGGTCCGTAGTACATAGACTCACCAATACCGATAGATTCTACAAAGACAGCGTTCATTACCCCATTTACACTGGCAAGTGGGTGTGCTTTAGGAAGGAAGGTCGGCGTTACTTCTGCAGCAATACCTGAAGGAGTTTCCTCGATAGAACCAACCAATTTCACTACATAGCCAAGATCTTGAGCTACAGCTACGTCTTCTGGTGTGATGTTGCGGATTCCCTTGTGGGCTACATCGTCAAATGCAACCTTCATACCAAAAGCAAATTGGCTCAAAATCACCATCTTGTAAGCTGCATCAATCCCATCAACGTCATTTGTCGGGTCGCTTTCTGCAAATCCAAGTCTTTGTGCTTCAGCAAGAGCATCATCATAAGACCAGCCTTCTTCCACCATCTTGGTCATCATGAAGTTGGAAGTTCCGTTGACCACGCCAAGGACACGAGTGATTTTGTCAGAAGCCAAGGAATTTGCTAAAGTACGAAGAATTGGAATCCCACCAGCTACTGCTGCTTCATAGTAAAGTGCTACCTCGTTAGCTTGAGCGATTTCTAACAATTCTGCGCCATGGACAGCCAAAAGGTCCTTGTTAGCAGTAACAACGTGTTTTCCAGCTTCCAAGGCACGAGTGATAAAGGTTTTAGCAGGTTCGATACGCCCCATCAATTCCACTACAATCGTAATGTCTTGATCTGACAAAATGTCATCCACATTGGTTACAAAGTTAAAGTCATTCCCTGCTGCAAGCAAGCGATTCTTTTCATCTTCATCCTTGACCAATACCTTAGCAACTTCAATCTCTGAATGTGCTGATTGATTGATTTTTTCTCCATTTTCCTTTAGGAGGAAAGGCACACCACTTGCAACGGTACCAAATCCTAGTAAAGCAATTTTAACTGTCATGTTTGTCTCCTCGAAATTTTCTAATATAGCCATTATAACAGAATTTTGTGAAAATTCCTATTATAGTAGATCACTATTTCAATCTAGAAAAGAAAAAACGAATCAGACGATTCGCTCTTCTTAAAATCTAGAAATAGCTTTCCAGAAAGGATTATCCAATCTTTTGTAGATTGAGCACTGCATCGTGATTCATCAAGACTTGACCATACTCCTGCAAGACTGAACGACTGATGTCACTATCGTCTGCAAACTCGCGCATACGAGCCAACAGCCACGCTGGATATGGACTTGGATGATTTTCAATATCCACTAAAATGGTCAAATAATAGCGCTCATTCATCTTGTAGAGTTCAGAAGTTTCCATCTCAAAAGTCACTGTCTGGGCAAAAGCTACCAAGTCAGCCAACTTAGCAAAAGAAAGGATGTAATAGATGTAAGGCTCTTTCTTGCTCTCAGCTTCTTGTTCAGCCTGTTCCTGCTCTTCTTCCTTGGCTTCGACTTGCTCTAGAGATTGAATGGCTTCAATATCGTCCTTGGTTTTGTCTGCGATGCTTTTTTCCAAGGTTTTGATAAATTCATCTGGCGACATTTGAGCCAATTCTTCCATATCTGGTAAATCCGATAAGTCTTCAAAATCTAGATTTTGGTCAATCTTTGATTTGGTTACAAAGACATCTACCTTATCAGGTTTTGGAGTCACACGGAAGCTCAACATACCTGTATCCAAAAAGCTCTCAGGCATCTCTAACTCATCCAAAATAGCATAAAAGAACTCTTCTGTTTTTTCTTGAGGAACGAGAAAGTCAGCAATCTCCATGCCTCGATCCATCAAATCCTCTAAAGACATCGTGATTTTCAAAGTTGTATCACTAATTTGTTTCATTTTCATTGCTAGTAACCTCATACTTTCAGTTCTATCTATTATACTAGATTTTTACGATTTTATCAAAAGAATGAAGCGAGAATATGATATAATACTAGAGACCATTTTACAATACAAGAAAGAAAGTACAATGAAAAATATAAAAGTTAATGCACTGGCTAGCTTGCTAGTCAATGTTCTCAATATCGTTTTTCCGCTGATAACCAATCCTTATCTGACGCGGATTCTCAGCAAATCCAACTACGGTTATTTCAATACCGCCAATACCTGGGCTAGCTTTGTCATTCCTTTAGCCGCCTTTGGAATATACAACTACGGGATTCGAGCTATCAGTAAGGTTAAGGACGATAAAGATAAGATTAATTATGTCTTCTCCAAGTTATTCTATATATCTGTAATTACTTCTGTCCTTACAACAAGTATCTACTTTTTGTTTATTTACCTAGATAATAGTATTGAAAATTTGAAAGAACTCTACTATATACTTGGTGTCCAGGCTCTCTTCCAATTCCTTTATATCGAGTGGATGAACGAGGCTTATGAAAACTATGCCTTCATCCTTTACAAGACATTGATTATTCGGATTGCCATGCTGGTTGCTATCTTTACCTTTGTTAAAACTGCAGATGATATCGTTCCTTATGCCATCGTCATGAGTGCGACAACTATCCTCAACTACCTGCTCAGTTTTCTTTGGATCAAGAGAGAAGTTTCCTTTGTCAAAATTGGTCTCATGGAATTAATCAAAGCATCTAAGCCACTCTTGACCATGTTGCTTCTAGCTAATGCCAATATGCTCTACACCTTACTTGATAGAATGTTTATCACCAAAGGGCCTGATGAAAACTACATTTCTTATTATACCATTGCTTCTAGCATCGTCATGTTGATTGCCAGCGTCCTGAGTGGAGCTATCAACGTCAGTATTCCACGTCTCGGCTACTATCTCGGTAAGAAAGACTACGAATCTTATAAAAATCTTCTAAACCAAGGAGCCGCCCTCTTTTATTTTCTTATCATTCCAACCAGTATTGGGATGATGGTATTAGGAAACTACGCTGCAGTCATCTACTCTTCTGAAAAATACCTTGAAGCTGGTATTGTGACTAGTGTCTTCGCCTTTCGAACTATCATTTGGGCTATTGAGTTGATTCTCGGTAAACAAATTATCTTCATCAACGACCACGAAAATCGTTTAACAGCCTTTTACTTTATTGGTGGCGGAGCTAATATCCTACTCAACAGTCTCTTGTATTTCAATAATATTTTTGCACCAGAGTACTACATTGCTACTACTATTATTGCAGAAACTGTAGTTGTTCTACTGGAAATTTACTTTATCAAGAAGCATCATCTGCTTGACTTAAAAGAAATATTTACTACTTTAACACGCTATACTATTGTATCGCTCGGATTCATTCCAATTTATTTCACTTTTAAATTTCTTTTCCAAATCAACTCTTATACAGTCAACCTCAATATGATACTCATGGTACTCTTGACTGTTGCGACTTGCGGTATCTATTATCTCTTGACGCTATTTCTTACCAAAGATAAAACACTCCACTATGCACTCAATCTTGCACTTGCTAAGATTAAAAGAAATTAAAAGAATCCCCTGCTAATAGACTATTCTACTAGCAGGGGATTTTCTCATTATTCCTTTTCTTTCTTGTCGGAACTACTTGACTCTATAATTGAGTCCTCTTTTTGTTTTTCTGAATTAGAAGAGTTAATTTCTTTATGATTTTCTTGCTTTTCTGCCTTATTAATCTTGTCTGATTTATCAGTTAGAGTAGATGTTTCCTGTTTGTTTGTAGAATGATTTTGCTGCTTATCAACAGTAACTACTTGTCTCCATACACCTTCTTCATTAACTTTATAACCATCAGGTGTGGTAGAATTTTTCAATAAGGAACCATCTGCTTGGAAATAGTACCAATGACCATCAACCTGTTTCCAGCCAGTTTGCATCGCTCCTGTTGAATCAAAGTAATATTGATCACCATTGACTTTTTGAAGGCCAACCAACATAATACCATCTTCAGGATTTAGATAATACCAGACGCCTTTGTCTTTTATCCAACCAGTTTTCATGGCTCCATTTGATTCAAAGTAACGGTAATGATTATCAAACCATTTCCAGCCAGTCTGCATGGCACCAGATGCACTAAAGTAATATTGCTTGCCATCTACTTGATTGAGTCCAACCAACATAGCGCCTTCCTTAGATTCAAGATAATACCACATATCATGATCTTTTAGCCAACCAGTTTGAAGTGCACCAGATGCAGCGTAATAATGCCAGACATCATTTGACCACTGCCAGCCAACTTGCATGTTACCTGAGGATTTAAAGAAATAGGTTTTTCCATCAATCGCTTTAGATCCTACGGCCATGATACCTGTTTCTGGATCCAAATAATACCATGATTCTTTATCTTTCAACCAACCAGTTTTCATAGCACCTGAGTTCGTATAGAAGTACCAGCTATTGTCTTTCCACTTCCAGCCAGTCTGCATGGCACCACTAGCATTCAAATAGTAACGAATACCCTTTATATCTTGTCTGCCAGTTAACATGATGCCATCTTTATCCAGATAATACCATGTTTCCTGATCCTTGACCCAGCCAGTTTTCATAGCTCCAGAACTTGCAAAATAGTTCCAGTGACCATCAACAAAGGCCCAGCCAGTTTGCATGACACCTTCTTGATTAAAGTAGTATGTGCTTCCATTGATATTCTTTTTACCGACAGTCTTTAGACCATCCTCATCATAGAAATACCAAGCTGAATCAATCTTTTGCCAAGTTGAAGGCTTACCTGAAATTTGTAGTACGCCACTTCCGCTAAAGAACATCTTCTTACCATTAAAAACTTGGTGTCCTGTCAGCATCTTACCATCTGCCGCAAAAAGGTATTTTTTCCCTCCAATTTCAGAGAGCTCGCTAAATCGTCTAGCACCATTCGACTGGATATAATACCAAGAGTTATCTAGCTTGAACCATCCACCAGTTTGCATTTTACCATTTTTGTTCAGATAGTAATCATTCCCCTTGGCATTTTCTCCCCAGTCGTCATTAAGGTGAAGCCAGCGGCCTGCTTGCATTTGTCCTTTTCCATTAAAGAAGTAAGTGGCTCCGCCAATCTCTTTCCAGCCGATAGCCATTTCCCCGTCAGACAAACGATATTTCCAATAGCCATCTTCTTGATACCATTTTTCGTCAACTACTGGGATATCAGGGAAGGTATTTGAAACATTAGCAAATCCTTTATCGCTAATATCAAAAACAGTAGCGTCTTGAGTTTGGCTAGCAGCACGAAGAACCTGAATATTTTTCTTCTGAAGGTATTCTCTAGTTGAAGCAACATTAATATCTCCACCAGTTGTCTGAATAATCATTTTTGGTGATAAGTTTTCAAGGAAATTAATCGTATTTGAAATTGTCGCATCATAATGGTGGTTCCATTTCATCATATCAACCTTGCCGATAACTGGACCTAACTTATCTTCTGCTCCTTCGGCATTATCCAAATCTCCACCAAGATAGATTCTCTTTCCTGCCACAGTCACTACTGAAACAATGGAGTTGGAGTTATCATCTCGAACTTTTTTCAGATTCCCATCAGCATCATATTCATTCTTATAGTTGTAGAGCTGGATATCCATATCACCTAATTTTATATGGCTATCCTCATCTGAAATATTCTGGATAAGCGTAACTCCTCGTTTTTGAGCTGCTCTCAAAGCATTATCATAATTGAAAAGATTATCCCATAGACCCCACTTTGCTGTGATTCGATCATCTGAATATTTTTTCAAATAAAACTTACCAACCTGATAACGATTGAGTATTTCGTCTGCTCCACCAATATGATCACTATGAACATGAGTTCCTATGATAAAATCTAATTTTTTAACACCTATTTCATCTAGGTGGCGAATCAATCTATCCTCTAATACTTGATAATTTCTCATAGAAATTCCCCAACGACTTGGATAGCGTGGGTCACTCCCATCAGGAAAATCATAGTCTTCTCCCATATCAATCAAAGCATAGTGACCATTGCTTTCCAGAAGGATGGCGTCACTCCCAGATTTTGCTTTAGTATTTATGAAATGGATACGATTGCCCGAACTGCAGAGATAGTATTTGCATCTACTCCTTGCGATAACTGAATCAGCGCTAGAAAGAATACAAGAAAACTATACCCAACTAATTTTATTAACTGTTTATTTTTCATCTTGAAAACCCCTTTATTTTAAAAGATAAGAAACTTATACTAATCAATCCAATAATTTTTATCTCCTCCTGGCACTTGTTGCTCAATGGGTGGCGGACTCATATAGTTTTCTCCAAATTCGTAGACAAGTAATTCATGGTATTTTCTAGGAACCTTGACCACAATGTTTTCATACGGCATATCAATCAAATCATAGAGCCATTCTTTTTTTATACCATCTGGATAATAGGAATCATAGATAGTACAAGTGAGATCTGTTGCTTGATCCACACTATACTTCAAAGCAAGACTCTCTAATTTTTGGTTCCATATCTGTGGGGAAGTTAAACGAAAAATAGCTGACCCCATATAACGAGGGAGATTTTTAAGTCCACCATTCTCAGACTTAATCCCTTTAAAATTCAAAGAAGAAAGACGAATGAAATATTTGTAGAGCTTCATTTTCTTCTGGTCACTTTCTTGCGTTACGACACCATCATATGGAAAGATGTCAACGCAGGTTCCCAATACGACCGTTTTATCTATAAGATTAGCATCTCGACGTGTCCTCACATCATAGACTCGCATATAACTGTAAGGATACCCCTTTGTTTCTCTGAATGAAATTAATTTGTAGTAGGGATGATTTTCATTTTTTAAAACCTTATACAGTTTTTCAAACTCATCACGCGCTAAGGAAATATCTGTATCATCATCCCAAGGTATAAATCCTTTATGGCGTACAGCTCCTAGTAATGTTCCAAAATCAATAAAATATTTGATATGATGTTGTTCACAAAGATCATGAAGATACTTCAAAATATCTAATTCTACTTGTTTGATTTCTTCAAGAGTTAAAGTTCTTTCAGACATAGGTTTTATTCTCCTAATTTTGACTATATTTTTAAACGTTTCTTAATCCCAATCCAGTTATTTAGACTTTTTAACAATCTTCCACAATTTAAAATCATGATGAGATACTCTTTGTTCAACTGGCGGCAATTGCATATAATCTCCGTAGTCTGAGGTCAAAATTTCATGATATTTTTTCGGAATAGTAAATTTCTTACCTTCAAATGTTCCAGTAGTAACTTGTTCTAGCCATTCGCGTCTCCACACTGGTTTGTTCATATCCTTGTAGATAAGATAATCCACTTCCTCATAATCTGACACTTTACGTGATTTAGCAAGTTCTTCAATTTGTGCAACGTATTTATTTGTATTTGTGAAATAAAAAATAATAACTGAAATATAGCGTATCAGTGAATTCAGAACACTTTTCGTATTGGTGATACCTTTAAATGTATAGCAACTCAATTGACGTTTCTTTATCAGCTTTGTCATCTTGTTCTTGAAATTGGCATCATTCTCGTAGCCATCTACAGGGAAAATATCTACATAAATCCCCATATTTGAATCAATACGAACATCTTCTTCTAGCAAGTAGGTATGGTTATCCTGCACTTTCATGAAGGGATAGACATAGTTGAGATTATTTTTATAAGACATCACTTCGTAACGTTCGTCAGGGTTAACGATAAGGTAGTTTTGCAACTTCTCATAGTCTTCACGTAACATACAGATATCCATATCATCATCCCAAGGAATAAAACCTTTATGACGAACCGCACCGATAAGACTGCCATAAGCTAGGAAATATTTAACACCAATTTTCTGACAAGTTTCATGAATGTATTCCATGATTCCTAGTTCCATCTGTTGAATCTCTCTAATATCAGTTACTTCCTGATAACGAATACCTTCATCACGTTTGCAAACAACTAATCCATAACCAATAATCAACCAAAAGATAATATTAATAAAGTTAGTTGAGTACATAATCTGACTTTCAAATAATTGACCGAACAAGATACCAAAGAAAAGAATCATAATCAACTTTTCAGAGTTCTTTTTAGAAACAATCAAATAAGTCAAAAAGCGCTTAATTATATATCCTAGTAGAAGTAGAAAGGATACTAAACCTAAAATTCCAGAACTAACAAATATCGTTACCAAAATGTTATGAAAATTTCCACCAATAAGAGAATTTTGAATCTCAAATTTACTGAAATATTTTGTGTAATAATCTGGAACATTTCTTACACCATAACCAAAAATTGGTTTCTCACTTCCCATTTTTATAGCATTTTTCCAAATATAAGTTCTACCACTAGGTGTTGTTTCTATTAGATGAAGTTCACCTGTTTTTTTTATAACTGAAGAATCCGTTTCTGCATAAGATTGTCCTTTATTTAAGTCTAATACAGTCGCTTTCCCCGAGGATATGTAAATAGAGGTTACATAACTCAATCCGATATTAGCGGCAGAAACAAGTAAAGCAGAAACAATAAAGATTAGAAATCGCTTAGCTAACTTGCCCCCATTAATAAAGAGACTATAAAACCCAATCATTAAAACTAAAGATAATAAAGCTCCTCTACTTTGCATGGTTGCGAAGTAAACTAATTGAATCACATTATTCAGTTTAAGATAGACAGAATATTTACTTCCTTTATGAATCAAATACATAGCCAAAATAATGCTAATGTATGAAAATATTGCACTAGCATTTGGATTAACAATCCCCCACAGACGTCCATTCATAACACCATAGTAATAAGATTGTTCGCCAATCTTAAATAGGATAAGGACTCTACTTACCAATAAACCAAACGCAAAAATTGCTGAAGAAAAAGATACAATTTGAACCGTATAGGCAATCCAGTCAAATAATTTTTTAAGTTGCCCTGATTCTAACATGGTAAATAATAAAATATAGGTCACCATAAAGAGGATCTCTATCACATTTCCAATCAAATGTCCAGAGCGATTAAAAATAGCTGATAACAGATGACTTCCAGCTAAGAGTCCAAATAAGGATAGAAATTTGCGATCTACTGTGATTTCTTTCCACTTAAACAATAAGGTACAGCAAATATAAAGTACTACAATCGCTGATAATCCCTTGTAGAGGGGATTTGCTATCTTATAAACCAGTGAACTCATACTTAAAATCGAAATAAAAACAAATAGATACGCAATCCATAGTTTTGATTTTTCAAAGTATTCATCCAATTTTGAAAAATTCATTTTCAACTCCTTCTCATGATATTAGTTTTTTAATCCAACAATTTTCTTATATAGCCATGGAGAAATGACAAGTGAAAAGATCGCTACCTTGCGAAAAGTAGTGAAATAAGCATCCTTCCATATTTCGCGTCGATGCTGAACAATCCAAGTCCTCAGCTCGGCTTTCTCCTTTTGATACTCTTCACGTGAAGTAAAGATAATTTTATCGTAAACTGTGATGTACGACCAACATTCTCTATTTATTAATTCGTATTTTAAATTAGGAAAGATTTGTGAAACTTGAGCGATTATTTGCTTATAAACTTCTATCGTATCAAATGCATACCGATTAACAGATGTTGTCGCACTTCCCTCACGATGATCATAATAATAAATCGGTTTGTCAATAAATACGCTACTACATCTTGTCTTTAGTAACAATTCAGTTAAAAATAGGGCATCTTCAGCCAGGTGATAATTTGTATTAAACTTTTCATCCGCAAGCAGGTCTCTCTTAAACAGTTTTGCGACTGGAAAAAATGACGTTCTGGTAGTCATCAGTAGTTCCTTCATGGTTTCTTCTGTTGACCAGAGTTCTGTTTTTCCAGAATGTGGAGGAAGGTCTGTTACAATGCCATTTTTGATATGGTGTAGAGGAGCAATCACAAAACCTACATGTTCTCCCTCAACTGCACTAGCTAAAGTAGCTAGATAATCATTGGTGACGAAATCATCGCTATCAATAAAAGTTATCCAAGCACCTGTCGCTAGCTGAATTCCAAGATTTCTTGCATTAGAAACACCAGCATTTTCGATATGGTAAACCTTGATATTCTCATACTGATTTGCTAAATCATCACAGATCTTTCCACTAGAATCAGTAGACCCATCATTTATTAGGATTAGTTCAAAATTGGTATAAGTCTGATGAAGAATTGACTCCACACATCGTTCCAAATAGGCTTCTACATTGTAGACTGGAACGATAACGCTTATTTTTTCTCCCATCATACTCCGTATTCTCCCTTGTACTCTCTATAACTCTTATCCATGTCTGCTATAATCGCATCATGATGCGGCACCTGCTTATCTGCTGGTGGAGGTGTCATATAATCACCAAAAGCAGTGCTGAGATAGGCATCGTAGCCAACTGGAATGGGCATCTCTGTCTCTTCAAATGGCAAGAAGAGATTATCTTCAAAGGATGCGATTGGGTACTTGTTTCTCATGTAGCCAGGCCCTGAGCATAATTCCGTGATTCCATCACTCTCAGCTAGACCATACTTGGTCATTTCTTTTTCAGCTTTTTTCCAAATGCGATAACGGAGAGATTTTGGAGTCAAACCGAGTAAAATACGGCTTCCCCACTTCATAAGTGCGCCATGTTTTTCTGGAATAGTTTGGGCACAAAACAGAGAATAAATCAAGGCCCAACGAACCTGTTTTTTCCGCTCAGCTGGATTTTTAGGATAATAATCCAAAGGCAAAACATCTAAGGCCAAACCATGTGGCAAATCCAAATCTTGCTGGTAAGGTTTAATGCAGGTAGTTTCCTTGTCACGAATAGTAATAAAAAGATTGCGATCGACAAAATCCTTGTTACTCTTTGACAAGAAATAACGCTCATCTGCATAACGAGGCCATAATTCTGCCAATTTTTCATAATCCTTACGGTGCATAAAAAAATCTAGATCATCATCCCAAGGAATGAAACCCTTGTTTCGAAGGGCACCAATAGCACCTCCACCACAAAGATAACAAAGCAAATCATGTTCTTTACAAAATGCGACGAAATATTCAGCCATTTCCAGACTACGAGCCTGAATCGCTTTCAAATCACTCATGTCTCTCCTCTTCTGTTCAATAACGAGTTATATCGTTTTATTATACCATAAAAAAGCCTTAAAAATCCATCAAACACTAAGAAAAATCAAAGTTCAAACCACTATTTTACTGGTGATTCGAACCTTGATTTTTCCTATATTAGTCTCCTATCTAATTTCCATTGTAGAATATTCATCTCTACACAATCGTATCATAATCTTTTTCTTCCGTCTTCAAAGTCTCAACAACCTTTGTCGAATAAGCTCCTTTCATCATTGTATCGAGTTGGCTAGAAATCATCCCTAGTGCTGTCTTTGTTGCTAGAGCTTCTGTTTTGATCTTAAAGTCACCATCTGACATCAAATTATTACGCTCATTCAATTTGATCGGTGAATAGATATGACTGATTAGTAAACGTTCTAGTCCCTTCTGAATCTCAATCATATTATTGTTCACTCCTGAGAAGAAATCATTAATCATTTCATCAAACATAAGCTATCCCTTCCTTTTTTCTTGTTCGAGTGTCGTCTTTCGACGATGTAATGTATCTATATCCTCTTCTAATTTTCGTCGTTCTCGTCTATACTCAATCTCTTCTTTTTCAATACTTTGTTCCAAAGCGCGCTGATTTCTTATAAATCCTATGGATACTGCTTGGCTAAAGTCCGAAGCTATTCGGTTTAATCGTGCTCTTTCCTCAGTAGTATCCACGTCCACTTGTCCTAGGTAATGCTGCATCATCTGATACTTTCTTTCCATCATATGCAACAATTGGTTCCGTTTTTGCTGAAGGTTTTCAAATTGTTCTTCTCTTTGTTGGCGAATAGAACGATTGCGTTCATCTAATAAATCTAAATGGTTTTGCTTTGTTCTTAATTCCTGCCAGATTACTTGATTTTCATCCATTCTTTAAAATTCCCTGCTAACTCTTTATCATCTTCCAATTTTTTTTGGACACCATCTGCTATTTGCTTTTCTAAACTTTGAAAATCTTCGGCTAGTTTTTCTGATTTTTTGATTTTTGGATAGAAATAATGATCAAGATCATCTACGATTGTCGTACGAGATACTCCTCCATCAGAATAGGCTGTCGCCACCTCTGTAGGTGATAAAATAAAACCAAAGGGAACGTGATAAGTGCTCGCTACTATTTTCTCTGCTTCTTGGTGAGCTTTATGAACTATGGAGCAAATCTCTTCATGACCAGCATTTGCGACTTCATGCAATCCCGATGAAATCGTTAAGGCATGTTCGGAGTCTAAAAAGAGTTCCTCACCACTCGTATAACCGCCTGAAGCCAATGCCTCTTTAGCCTTTGCATAGGAATACAAGCCACTGGAAACCTTATCCAAACCAGATGAATACCGTTTTTCAAACGATGAACGATCATTCTTAATTTTAAGACTACCATCTTCATTAAAAACATAACCGCCCCACAAGTGTTGAGAATATACAAAATCTACCTGTTGTACAGAGTCCACATGATGCATCATCCCTACAACACCGACACTATCCATTCTATTTTTAGGGTAACCTATAGGAACCAAATCTTTATCATCAACATAATTATGAATACGATACTTTATCGCATCCACACGTTGCCGCTGTTCTTTGGTCAAGACCGGATAGATATTCGGGCCTTGGTAGATATAAGCTCCTGAAATACGTGAAATGTCCCTAACATTAGCTAGGGCGTATTGAGCATTCATAGAACCAAGAGAGTGACCATAAACTGAGATTTTAGCGTTTGGATATTCCAACATTATATCATCTAAGATAGATGCTGCCGCCTTCAACTGAGAAGTCACCCCTTCTTCACCTTTCAAAATATTTTGAGCCATGGGAATATCATTTGCAAGCCAATCCACTTCCCATCCTTCATCAAATGGCGCTTTAGAACCTTCATAGAGAACAGACACTTCAGATCGGTCTGGACTCTCAACTACTAAAGCCTTCAATCCTGTCTCGTCTTCTATCACCTGACGGACTGTGCCGATGGGTTTAGCGTTATCATTATCACCAATTTCAACAGGCTTATCAACTGCAAGCTCGTTATCATACTCTTTTTTTGCTATTTGAAATCTCTCATAGTCAGTATATGTATCAGTCATTTTTATCTCTCTCTTCTACTTTTTTCATTATGGTAGGATCATTTACTCCACCTTCACTAGTAAGCTTCTTCGTATTAAAGTTTTTATTTAGAGTGAAACTAAAAATATAATCCTTATTGTCATTGACATATATGGAAACCATAATACCTCCCATTGGATTGGAAGCAATAGATTCATAATTAATCGCATAAGTTTTAATAACTCCGTCTGGTTCAAATGCTTTAGGATCTATTCGTTTTAATCTATTTCTAAAAATTTGCTTCGCTTCCTCACTCTCTACAATTCTCACCATCTCATCGTGTTCTACTTTTTTCATCACTTTATATCCTCCTATGCTTAGTCCAATGATAACCAACAAACTAACTAAAACAATTCCTACAATTTTAAATGATCTCATGACGTCTCCTTTATGGTATTCTACAAATATATCATGTACTGATTTACTTATAGTATACCATAAAGATTGGATTCCTCATCCTCACTTGGCGCTTTAAAACCTTCGTAAAGAACGGACACTTCAGATTGGTCTGGACTCTCAACTACTAAAGCCTTCAATCCTGTCTCGTTTTCTATCACCTGCCGGACTGTACCGATGTCTTCTATCTCTCCTTTATCATTTATGATTTTCAAGGGATCTGTTTCAGAATACTTTGTATACTCTTCATTAGCAATTTTTTGACGTTCATGATCACTATACTGCCTATTCACTTTTCTCCTCCGTTATCATTTTTTCAAATTTAGCCGAGTTTCCTCCACCATCATTAACTAACTTTCCGCTACTTCTTTCTTTATTAATAGTGAAAAATACATATAATTCTTCGTCATTATTTATATAAATTTTAAATTTGATCCCTCCCATTGGACTATGAAAAATGGAATTAATATCTATATCATAATTCTGGATAATATTTCCTTCTTCAAGTGCCCCTTTATGCCTCAGCTTTAGGTTATCTTCTATAATCTTTTTGACTTCCTCACTCTCTACAATTCTCACCATCTCGTCTTGTTCTACTTTTTTCATCACTTTATATCCTCCTATGCTTAGTCCAATGGTAACTAATAAACTAACTAAAACGATTCCTACAATTTTTAATGACTTCATGACATCTCCCTTATGTTATTTTACAAATATATCATGCGCTGATTTACTTATAGTATACCATAAAGAGCGGTCTAAACTCTCAACTACGTATATCTTCAACCCCGTCTCGTTTTCAATCACCTGACGGACTGTGCTGATGGAACTTTTTCGAGTTTCTATATAAATATCATTATCAACTTGTAATGTATTATCATATTCTTTTTCAGTAATTAACTTTCGTTCATATTCGCTATACATAGAATCCATCAGTTTGAGTCTCCCTTTAATTTTTCCAGAGGTGGATTACTCCCACCGCCATTTCTTAATTTACCATCACTATCTTTATGTAAGAAAACACTAACTTTATAACTTGAAGAATCATTTATATACAAATAAACAATTATTCCTCCCATTGGATTATGTTCAAAAGAATCAACTTTATATGATTTAATAATTCCTTTTTCTGTTAGAGCATTCGGATCTATTTGTTTTAAGCGCACTTTAAAAATCTCTTTCGCTTCCTCACTCTCTACAATTCTCACCATCTCATCATGTTCTGCTTGTTTCATCACTTTAAATCCTCCTACGCTTAATCCAACGATAACCAACAAACTAGCTAAAACGATTCCTACAATTTTTAATAACCTCATGACATCTCCTTTATGTTATTTTACAAATATATCATGCACTGATTTACTTATAGTATACCGTAAAGATTTGTCTGGACTCTCAACTACATAAACCTTCAATCCTGTCTCGTTTTCTATCACCTGACGGACTGTGCCTATGTCTTCTAGCTCTCCTTTATCGTTTTTAATAGTCAGAGGATCACTAGGTTCATAGACTGAATACTCCTCATTTGCTATACTTTGTCGCTCATAATCACTGTAGTCTCTACTCATTGTTTCTCCTTTATCAGATTGTGCAATTTCCCCGAGTATCCCCCACTGGAAAAATCCACCTTATTTGTTTGCGAGTTTTTCTCTAGGGTATACCTTACATATAGTTCATTATCTTCATTTACATAAACAGAAAAATTTATTCCCCCCATAGGGTTATGTTGAATAGATTCTGTATCTATTTCATAAGACTGGATTACTCCTTTATTTGTAAAAGCTTTCTCATCTATGTAATTCAAATAATCCTCTATTATTTCTTTGACTTCCTCACCCTTGACAACCCTAACCATCTCATCGTGTTCTACTTGTTTCATTACTTTATATCCTCCTATGCTTAATCCAACGATAACCAACAAACTAGCTAAAATAATTACTACAATTTTAAATGACTTCATAGAATCTCCTTTATGTTATTTTACAAATATATCATGTTGGGATATGTTTCAGAATAACTTGTATACTCTTCATTGGCAATTTTTTGACGTTCATGATCAGTATACTGTCTACTCACTTTTTCTCTCCGTTATTATTTTTTTAAATTTAGCAGAGCTTCCTCCACCATCATTAACTAACTTTCCGCTACTTCTATCTTTATTAATAGTGAAAAATACATATAATTCTTCGTCATTATTTATATAAATTTTAAATTTGATCCCTCCCATTGGACTATGAAAAATGGAATTAATATCTATATCATAATTCTGGATAATATTTCCTTCTTCAAGTGCCCCTTTATGCCTCAGCTTTAGGTTATCTTCTATAATCTTTTTGACTTCCTCACTCTCTACAATTCTCACCATCTCATCATGTTCTGCTTGTTTCATCACTTTAAATCCTCCTACGCTTAATCCAACGATAACCAACAAACTAGCTAAAACAATTCCTATAATTTTTAATAACCTCATGACATCTCCTTTATGTTATTTTACAAATATATCATGTTGGGATATGTTTCAAAATAACTTGTATACTCTTCATTAGCAATTTTTTGACGTTCATGATCACTATACTGTCTACTCACTTTTTCTCTCCGTTATCATTTTTTCAAATTTAGCAGAGTTTCCTCCGCCATCATTAACTAACTTTCCACTTTTTTTATCTTTATTAATAGTGAAAAATACATATAATTCTTCGTCATTATTTATATAAATTTTTAATTTGATCCCTCCCATTGGACTATGAAAAATGGAATTAATATCTATATCATAATTCTGGATAATATTTCCTTCTTCAAGTGCCCCTTTATGCCTCAGCTTTAGGTTATCTTCTATAATCTTTTTGACTTCCTCACTCTCTACAATTCTCACCATCTCATCATGTTCTGCTTGTTTCATCACTTTAAATCCTCCTACGCTTAATCCAACGATAACTAATAAACTAGCTAAAACAATTCCTACAATTTTTAATGGTTTCATGACGTCTCCTTTATGTTATTTTACAAATATATCATGTACTGATTTACTTATAGTATACCGTAAAGATTTGTCTGGACTCTCAACTACATAAACCTTCAACCCTGTCTCGTTTTCAATCACCTGACGAACTGTGCCGATTACATTAGGATTGTTATCAGTTCCAATATCAATTGGATCATCTTTCGTATACTCCGTATATTCTCTAGCAGCAATTTTTTGTCTATCATGTTCCGTATATTTTTGTATCATTTTTTCACCTTTTTTAACAATTCTGCAAGTTGAGCAGAATAGCCGCCACCTGAATATTCAATTTTTCCGGTAGTGCTATCTTTCTCTAATCCATACATCACTCTTAGTTTTTTATCTGAATTTACATATACTTTAAAATCAATACCACCCATGGGATTATGCTTAATTGAGTCGATATCAATTTCATACGATTTTATTGTACCTTCTTTTGTTAAGGCCTCACTATCTAGATATTTAAGTTTATTTTCAACAATCTTTTTGACTTCCTCACTTTTAACAATTCTCGCCATCTCATCGTGTTCTACTTTTTGCATTACTTTATATCCTCCTATGCTTAATCCAACAATAACCAAAAAACTAGCTAAAATGATTCCTACAATTTTTAATGGCTTCATGACGTCTCCTTTATGTTATTTTACAAATATATCATGCACTGATTTACTTATAGTATACCATAAAGATTTGTCTGAACTCTCAACTACGTAAACCTTTATTCCTGTCTCGTTTTCAATCACCTGACGGACTGTGCCGATATCTTCTATCTCTCCTTTATCGTTTTTGATTTTCACGGGATCTGTTTCAGAATAACTTGTATACTCTTCATTAGCAATTTCTTGACCAGAGAAAATCTCTTGTAAATAGGAAAATAAAAGAGTAGATACAAGCATTTTAGGGTGATAAGATGGCTGACCAAAGGCATGATAGAAGGCGTCGAAGTGACAATCTTCCAAGGTATTCACCACTTTTTCAATAGTAAAGACAAGATGATCTTGTGGTAAGAAAGAACTGATTTCTAGTGGTATAGTTGTTTGATTTGTGTTATAGTGAATAGGCATGGGATAGACTTTCTAAATGGTTTATTAAGCAATTCTATTTTACAAAGACTATCGCAACCATGTAAAAAAGCAACGGCAAATCCGTTGCTTTTTTTGGAGATAAGGGACTATTGTCCAAGGATCGTTATTTTATATTTAAAGTATAGTTTTTTATTTGGAATTTTGTCTTATCTTATCTCATTCCCATTTGAGAAAGTTTAGTTTGATATTTATTTTGGTCTACTAAGAGTGCCTGTCCTCCATAAACATCATAATCATCTACCCAATCACCTAGTTCTGGAACCGTTAATCTCTCAATGCCATTTTGCGCTCCATCTAGGAAGGATAAACCATTTGTCAATAAGAAACTATAGGGAACATTCGTAGAGGTCATCCCAAAGACCTTACCAAGTGCTTCTGATCCAGTAAAAAGTTTAGTTGGATCCTTGAGTTGCTGCAGAACAGCTGTCAGCACTTGCTGTTGTCTCTTGGTACGACCGTAATCACCTTCATCATCATCACGGAAGCGAGCATAATTGAGCAAGGTTGAACCATTCATCTGTTGTTTTCCGACTTTGATGGTTTGGGTTGGAGACTCTGTTTCTGTAGCATGCAAGTCATCTCCCACCGTAGCTTCGGTTAAAGGTTGACCTTCTAAGGTTGAGAATTTGGCATCAATCGTCACCCCGTCAGGGAAGAGAGTGTCAATAGCGGTTGCAAAGGCCTGAAAATCAACCAAGGCATAGTACTTAATGTCCAAGTCAAAATTATCTTTCAATACTTGGCGAACCATTTCTGCCCCTTTTTGGCCTTCTTGTTCCCCTAGTTCATAGGCTACATTTAACTTGTTATCTGTTTGTTTCTTTCCATTGATAATCTTACTATATCCATCAATATAAACTAAGTTATCACGCATGAAGCTAACCAGCTTGATTTTCTTATCTGAGCCACCAACGTTTAAGACCATAATAGAGTCCGTTCTTGTTTCAGCACTATTTTGGCCAATCCGTCCATCCGTCCCCATAATCAAAATATTGACCCCATCCTTGGTATCTTGACCATGAAAAACTTCTACTTGAGCTGCCTTAGCATTGGCAGGTTTATTTGGATCCGCATTTGAATATCCTTTTAGGAACATAAAAATCATGCCAAAACCGACACAGGCTAGAAGAGCAAGCAATCCTGCAAAAATGCGCCCCCAACGAATCTTACGTTTTTTGGACTTAACCTTTGGATGAGAATGAGTTTTCTGGTATTTTTTTGCACGACTTCGGTTACCATAGGATGGAAGAGGAGACTGATTGACTGGTTCCCTGAAAGACTCTTCCATATCGTGATTTTCATTATAAATTTCTGGAGAAGCTTTACTACTGCTAGCCATATTTAACTTACCTTGCAGGTATGCAAACTCTTTTTTCTCTCGCTCATTGAGGTAATGAATGTTCTTAAAAAGATAGTCATAACGCAACTGCTCGTGATGGCTTAAGGGATTTTCTTTACTCATCTTCTCTCCTTTCCATGGTCTGATATTGGATAAATGGGATAGGCACCCAGAACTTTATACTGGATTCCAATCGCTTCTAATTCTTTTTGGGCAAAGTGGACCAAGTCCTTATCAGCATAGTCCACATCAATAATGAAAAAGTATTCTCCCAGCGCTGTCTTGAGTGGCCGACTTTCAATTTTTGTCAGGTCAATTCCTCTCCAAGCAAAGGTCGACAGGGCCTTATAAAGTGCACCTGGAAGGTTGTCCGGTAAGGTCAAGGCCAAACTCATTTTCTCAGTTTGTGCTTGCAAGGGAATGGTTGCACCTTCAGCTCCCAAAACCCAGAAACGTGTGAAATTGGCTTCCATTTCCTGAATATCCTCGGCAATCAGTTCCAAGCCATATTCTTCGGCAGAACTTCTAGGTGCAATTGCCGCAAAAGGCTGGTCTGGATGTTCGGAAATAAAGCGGGCCGCATAGGCTGTACTAGCTGTTACCTCGATTTGGGCATCTGGATATTGTTCATCGATGAATTTCTTTCCTTGAGCCAAAGCCTGTGGATGTGAAAAAATCTTTTCAATCTTAGTATGGCCTGGAACCACCATCAACTGCTGATGAATAGGCTGAACGATTTCTGCAACTGCTTGAATGCGAGCCTGATGAAAAAGGTAGTCCAAGGTTTCATGAACACTACCTTCGATAGAATTTTCAACTGGCACCACAGAATAGTCCACCAAGCCTTGCTCATAGGCCTTGATAACATCTGTAATATTGGCAAAGGCTTGCAATTCCTCCTGAGGAAAAGCTGTCTGCACAACGTGGTGTGAAAATGATCCCTTGGGACCTAGATAAGCAATTTTCATCTCAGTTCCTCTATAATTTCCTCTGGGCTTAGCTTGGTCACATCCAAAACCCGACTGGCAACTTCCTCATACCAAGTCTGTCTTTCTTGGAAAATAGCTGCTAATTCTTCCTTGCTATTATTTAGAAAAAGCGGGCGCTGATTGTCTTTATCAGCTGATATGCGTTGGTAGAGGGTGTCAAAATCAGCTTTCAGGTAGATATTATCAGAATTTGTCTTTAGTAAGTCACGATTTCGCTGAGAAACGACCACTCCTCCACCAGTTGACACAACTTGGTCTCTTTGTAGTAAATCAGCTAGGACTTCTGATTCTATCTGACGAAAGGCTTCTTCTCCCTTTTCCACGAAAAATTCCGCAATGGACATACCTAAGCGTTTCTCAATCAGGGCATCCATATCAAGGTAATTAGGGTCCAAGCCTCTTGCAATAGTCGATTTACCAGCCCCCATAAAGCCTAATAACACCTTAGCCATGAATCAAGCTCTCCAAATCATCAAAGAAGCTAGGGTAGCTGGTATTGATGGCTTCTGCACGATCAAGCTTCACCTCTCCATCTGCAACCAAGAGGGCTGCGATGGCTGTCATCATACCGATACGGTGATCTCCAAATGTATTGACTCTAGCACCGTGAAGGGCTGATTTCCCTTTGATAATCATTCCATCTGCTGTAGGTGTGATATCCGCACCCATGCTATTTAAAGCGTCTGCCACAACCTGAATGCGGTCTGTTTCCTTAACCTTGAGCTCCTCAGCATCCTTGATAACTGTTACACCTTGGGCTTGAGTCGCAAGCAGAGCGATAACTGGCAATTCATCAATCAAGCGTGGAATCAAAGCGCCACCAATCTCTGTTCCTTTCAAGTCAGAAGACTCAACAGTCAAAGTAGCAGATTTAGCGACTGGGTCAATTTCAGTAACTTCTAATTTTCCACCCATGGCGCGAATGACATCAATGATACCAGTACGCGTTTCGTTGATGCCCACATTTTTAAGCACCACACGAGAATTTGGAACAATCAAACCTGCGACTAGCCAAAAGGCTGCACTGGAAATATCTCCTGGAACAACCACCTTTTGTCCTGTCAATTTTTGCGGTCCTTGGACTGTGATTTTCTTGCCATCCACACTTAAATGACCACCAAATTGTTGCAACATATCTTCAGTATGATTACGAGTGCACTCTTTTTCGATAATAACAGACTCCCCCTGAACCTGCAAGGCCGCAAAGATCAAGGCGGACTTGACTTGGGCAGAGGCAATTGGCAACTCATACTGAATATGTCTTAGGTTTTTTGTCCCTTTTAAATGAAGGGGAGGCAGGTCTCGTTCAGTTTGCCCTGAAATACTAACGCCCATTTTTTTCAGTGGAATCGTCACACGATCCATAGGACGTTTGGAAAGACTGTCATCTCCAAACATTTCTACTTCAAAGTCTGCACCAGCAAGGACACCTGAAATCAGGCGAATCGAAGTTCCAGAATTTCCCATATCAAGGGCATTTTGCGGCGCTTTTAAGCCATCCATGCCTACACCTTGAATAGTAATAACCCCATCTTTGTCCTCAATTTCAACACCAAGGTCACGAAAAACCTGCATGGTCGAAAGAACGTCTTCGCCACGTAATATATCATAAACCTTGGTCTCACCCTCAGCCAAACTGCCAAAGATAATGGAACGATGACTAATAGACTTGTCACCTGGAACTCGGATACTGCCGTGTAAGTGGCTAATGTTTATTTTTAGTTTCATACTGGACCTCATACTTGCAATACTTTTACTTATTTTATCATAAAAAGCCAGAAATTCCTTAAAAATTTCTGACTTTATGATAGTTATTTTCTTATTTTAGCAATTCTGAAACTGGTTCGAAAACAATTTTTTCAATGTCAGAAAGATAAATAGCCAATTGTTGTTGCTTGGTAAAGAATTCTGACAAGAGGCTATTTCCTTGAATCTGCTTGCCAAAGCCTTCCATTTTCGCTTGAAAGGAAGCGTCTGGTATTTGACCTGTCTGCGCTAGTCTTTGAATTTCCTCTTGGAAGGCAACATATTCTGTAAAGATTTTACTTGCCTCAGCATCTGCTGCAATCGCATCTTTAGCTGCTTTGACAGCCTTGTATTCTGGTAATTCGCGTAGACCGCGACTAAGTTCATTTGCACTATCGTAAATATTTGACATAATTTTCTCCTTATTTGATAACGACTGTGTAGTCGGTGTTTTCTGTTATGAGGTGCTCAGCTCGTTCTAAATCTTGAGCGTTTTTAAATGAAATTTGTAGAATTCCGTGAATATCTTCACGGTTTTCCTCGTTAATATGAATATTGACCAAGGAAGTTCCACGTAGTAATTCCAAAATCCTCAGGATGACATCTTCTTCATCGGGAACGTCAACATAGAGGTCGTAAGAACTGTCTACTCCACCACGCTTATGGATTTCCATAGCCTGACGTTGCTCACGCGCTTGGTTGAAAAAATTCCAGATTTGCTCCTCATCTCCCTTGCTGATAGCCTGACCAACCTCATCCAACCGTTCCTTAAAATCCTCAATCCGCTCTAGGATAGTCTCACGATTGGACAAGAGAATGGAGGTCCACATCCCTGGCTCACTTTCCGCAATCCGAGTCATATCTCGGAAACCACCAGCCGCAAAGCGCCTTGCCATTTCATGTTCTTGAGCATAAACCGCGGTCTGTTCCATGAGACTGGAAGCCAGAATATGAGGAAAATGGCTGATCTGAGAAGTGACTCGGTCATGCTCCTTGGCATCAATCTCGATAAAGCGAGCGTGAAGACCTGAAAGCAAGTCCCTCATTTCCGCAAGAGTGTCCTGACCTGTCAGACTCGAAGGTGTAAAGATATAATAGGCATTTTCAAAAAGATTGACATCTGCCGAAGCAGCCCCTGTCTTGTGACTACCAGCCATGGGATGGGCCCCGACAAAGTGAACAGGTTTGCCAGCCAAATACTGCTCCGCTGCATCCACAATGGCTGACTTGGTTGAACCAGCATCTGAAATAATCACTCCTTCTTTCAAGTCCAAGTTGGCCAACTCCTTAATGAAAGCAATGGTTTGTTTGATTGGCAAGCTGAGGATGATGACATCTGCCAAAGGAGCAAAACTAGCAAAATCATCCGTTGCACGGTCAATCATGCCTTCTTTCAAGGCAATATCTCTCGAAGCTTGACTGCGATTATAACCTAAAATTTCATAATCTGGATGATCGCGTTTGATACCTAGGGCCATAGAGGCTCCAATCAATCCAAGACCTGCGATATAGACTGTTCTTGCCATAGGAACTCCTTAATAGTTCTTTGTATAGTCTCGATATTTAGCTACCGCTTCTTTTAATTCCTCTAGATTGTCTGATGAGAATTTTTCAAGAATTTCTTGTACCAGAACCGTTGCCACAACGGCTTCCATGACCACACCGGCTGCTGGAAGAGCAGTCGGATCACTTCTCTCCACAGTTGCCTTGTAGGGTTCATGGGTTTCGATATCCACACTCATAAGTGGTTTGTAGAGAGTAGGAATGGGCTTCATGACACCACGAACAACAATCGGTTGCCCATTAGTCATACCACCTTCAAAGCCGCCAAGATTGTTGGTACGGCGAGTATAGCCATCTTCTTTAGACCAAAGAATTTCATCCATAACTTGGCTTCCTTTACGATAACCAGCTTCAAAGCCAAGACCAAATTCCACCCCTTTAAAGGCATTGATAGAGACAACTGCTTGGGCCAATCTTGCATCCAATTTTCTGTCCCATTGGACATAGGAACCAAGACCAACTGGAACACCTCCAACAACTGTCTCCACAACCCCACCGATGGTATCACCGTCACGTTTGATTTGGTCAATATAATCCTTGATTTCCTGTTCTCTTTCTTGGTTGACAATAGAAACTTCAGACTGGGCAGCTCTTTCCTTAATCTCAGTAACTGTGAGATTCTCAGGAACATCGATTTCCTTGCCACCAAAGACCACGACATGGTTGGCAATTTCCATATCCAGCTCAGCCAAGAGGCGTTTGGCTACTGCCCCAACTGCCACCCGCATGGTGGTTTCACGAGCTGATGAACGCTCCAAGGAATTACGCAAATCATCAAAACGGTACTTGATGCCCCCAACCAAATCGGCATGTCCTGGGCGAGGATGGGTGATTTTTCGTTTGCTTTTAAGGCGGTCTTCAATGTCCTCCGCAGACATGATATCCAGCCATTTCTGATGGTCCTTATTGACGACATCCATGGTAATAGGAGCCCCAGTAGTCTTCCCATGGCGAACACCCGAAGTAAAGATAACTTGGTCGCTCTCAATCTTCATACGACCACCGCGGCCGTATCCACCCTGACGACGTTTCAAATCCTCATTGATGTCCTCTGCTGTCAAAGGAAGTCCTGCTGGAATTCCTTCAATGATAGCCGTCAGACGGGGACCGTGTGATTCTCCTGCTGTCAAATATCTCATAGAATCTCCTTATTTCACCAAATAGTCTTTCATCTCTTCAAAGGAAACTGGATGAATAGCTGCTGAGCCGAGCTCCGGTACCAAAACAACTTTCAAGGTATTGCCTCGTGCCTTCTTATCGTGAGTTAGGGCTTGATAGAGCTTGTCTATGTCCCAATTTTCATAAGCGACAGGCAAACCGAACTTCTGGCACATGGTTGTAATGGATTGGGTTATTCCAGCTGGCATGAGGCCTTTTTCCTCTGCAACCTTGGAAATTTGTACCATTCCAATAGCCACAGCCTCACCGTGCATGACCTTGCCATACCCAGCTGTTGCTTCAATAGCATGGCCAATGGTATGACCAAAGTTAAGATAAAGTCGCACACCATTGTCCAACTCATCCTCAACCACCATCTTACGCTTAACCTGGCAAGAGCGCTCAATCAAGGTCTCTGCATATTCCAAAATGCCCGAAACAGAACCGTCCATCTCCGTCAAGAGATTCCAGAGTTCTACATCCTCAATCAAGCCATACTTAATAACCTCACCCATTCCTTCAATCAACTCTCTTTCCCCCAAGGTTTCAAGGACAAGCGGATCAATCAAAACTCCATCTGGTTGGGCAAAAGTCCCCACCATATTTTTAGCAAACGGAGTGTTAACACCTGTCTTTCCACCGATAGAAGAATCCACCTGGGCTGTCAAGCTGGTCGGAATCTGAACAAAATGAATTCCCCTCATATAGGTAGAGGCTGCAAAACCAGCCAGGTCCCCAACGACACCACCTCCGAGAGCCACGATTCCATCGCTACGAGTTAGACCCTGCTTGACTAAAAATTCATAAACTTTCTGCACAGTAGTCAGATTTTTTCGTTCTTCGCCTTCTAAAAAGTCAAATACAGCAACTTGAAAACCAGCATCTTCTAGACTGAGTTTGACCTTCTCAGCATAAAGAGAGGCTACATGGTTGTCTGTTACAATAACCACTTTTTGCGGTTGCCAGAGTTCTCGCAACCATTGGCCAGCCTGAGCCAGACAGCCTTTCTCAATCTGAATATCATAAGGATGATGCGGAATATCGATTCTGATTTTCATAGGAGATTCTCCTTTTCTTTATTGGTATTTTTCTGTTAAGGACTGCCAAATTTCTTCTGTTGGCATTTCCTTTCCTGTCCACAGTTGAAAGGCTTCTGCAGCTTGATAGAGCAACATTCCCAGACCATTGATCGCTGGATTGCCCTGACTTCTAGCCCATTTTAAAAATGGTGTTTCAAAGGGTTGGTAAATAATATCTGCCACCAAGATAGTTTCTGGCAAATTGATGCTTTCAGGAACTGGGGATGATTGACCATCCATTCCCACACTGGTCGCATTGACCAGCAAATCCGACTCAGTAATCCTTGCTTGCAGTTCAGGAACATCTTCTAAAGCATACAAGTCAACTTTAAAGCCTGTCTGCTCCTGTAACTTGGTCAGGTAAGGTCTTGTTTTTTCAATAGAAACTGAACGAACAAAGACAGAAATCTGACTGACGCTATACAAAATAGCCTGTGCCAAGATTGATTTGGCCGCACCACCTGCACCCAGCAGGATCATCTTTTTACCTGTAATTGTAAAAGAAGGCAAGCTCTTAAAAAATCCCTTGCCATCTGTATTATATCCAATTAAATTGCCATTCTCATTGACAACCGTATTAACCGCACCGATCAAGCGCGCTTCATCGCTCAGCCCATCCAAATAAGGAATCACTTGCTCCTTATAGGGCATAGAAAGGTTAATTCCAAACATCTGGTAGCGGCGAATATTGGCCACTGTTTCTGCCAAGTCAGCTGCATCAATCTCCCAAGCCACATAAACACCGTTGGTAGCTGTAGCCTCAAAGGCCCTATTGTGGATGAAGGGGGAAATAGAATGCTTAATAGGATTGGCAACAACTGCTGCTAAACGTGTATAGCCATCAAGCTTCATCCAAAATCTCCCTGATTTTTTTCATGTTAGCTAGGGAAATCTGACCTGGGGCACTGGCCTCATCTAGGCTAGCAAAGGACCAGCTAGAACCAGTCACATCCGCAGTGATACGAGAGACCTTACCCACCTTGCCCATAGAAATGGTCACATATTCCTGTTCAGGATTGAGGGTTTTAAATCCTCGTGTATAGTTCATCAAGTCTAAGACATCCTGCTCTGTGTGAGCCATCACCGCAACCTTAACAAGTTTTGGATTTAGGCTCGTCAACTCTGACAAGATTTCCATCATATTTTCAGGTGTTTCTTGGAAATTGTGGTAACTCAAAACGAGATTTGGGAAGTCCAGCATTTCCTCAAAGACATCCTTGTAGCTGTAGTACTCAAAATCAATATAGTCTGGTTGATAGAGTTGCGCCACTTCCTTGATTAGATGGATATATTCTTCTGGAGAAAGGTCGATTTCTCCCCCTTCAGCGCGAGTTCGCAGCGTGAAAACCAATTCACGGCCTGCGAATTTTTCAAAAATAGCTGGAGCCACCTGCAAAATCGCTTCTTTAGGCAGATAGTCGGCACGCCATTCAATGATGTCGGCATCCAGATACCTCGTGGCATCCAGAGCCTGGGCTTCCTCTAAACTTCTTGGCATTACTGAAACGATTAATTTCATTTACTAACCTTCATACTAATCACCTTGAGGTAATTACTACTTTCATCTTTTTTATTATAGGCAAAATCTGCTGGAAGACCGTATTTGTTTAAAATCTGGTAACTTCTTCCTGCAAAGCCTTTATCAATTTGTTCTGTAAATTTCTGACGGGAAACATTGGCAGCATTGGTACTGGCAATGATCATGCCTCCCGGATTTAAAATCTCTAAACTTTGGGAAATCAATTTGTGATAATCCTTGGCTACAGAGAAGGTTTGTTTTTTATTACGGGCAAAACTAGGTGGATCTAGGACAATCACATCGTAGGTCAAACCTTTTCGTTTGGCATACTTGAAATACTCAAAGACATCCATGACGATAAAACGGTGGTCATCTGTGCTGATTCCATTTGCCTGAAAATGCGCTTCTGACAATTCTCGAGAACGTTTGGCTAGGTCAACAGAAGTTGTCTGGCTAGCTCCTCCCATGGCCGCAGCTACTGAAAAGGCTGCTGTGTAGGAAAACATATTGAGCAAGGATTTACCCATAGCCAAGCCATCAACTAGACTACCTCGAACCTCATGTTGGTCTAAGAAAATCCCTGTCATCAAGCCGTCATTCATAAAGACTTGATAAGCAACGCTATTTTCAAGAACGGTAAAAAACTCTGGAGCTTCTTGCCCATAAAGGTGGGCAGACTCATAGTCCAAACCCTTAAAGCGAATCTTCTCATAAACCCCTAAAACCTCAGGAAAAACCTGTCTAAAAGCTTCTGAGATAACCTTGCGAATCTGATAAACATAAGAGTTATACCAAGAAAAGACAGCATAGTCACCATATAGGTCAATAGTAAATCCACCAAAGCCATCTCCCTCTTGATTAAATAAGCGAAAGGCTGTTGTGCATTCATCTTGATAGTAGGCACTTCTTTTTTCTTTAGCTTGTTTAAAAAGACTTTCAAAGAATGACTGCGTAAAGTCGACCTTCTCCTTGCTGATAAACCAACCGATTCCCTTGTTTTGTTGAGAGAGATAGGCGCTACCAAGATACTTCCCATCTTGATTCAAAACTTGGACTGCTTGATCCATCAGGTCGATATCTGCAAGATCACTTGCTTCCAAAAGAACTAGGCCCTTAGCAAGCTTTTTTTCAACTCTTCTGCTAACTCTTACTCTATTCATAGCTACTATTATATCAAATTTTTAGACAATTCACAAAACAGAAACTTTTCTTAGCTTTTTACAGATTTAAAATATTAGACATCATTCTAGAAGTATGACTTTCGGAAATACACTCCTTCATTTTCATTATCCTAAGAAAAAAATATGCTCTTTCATCTGAAAGAGCATGTTTTCAATAAAGCATTGCCTTGTGACAAAAGTTACATCCTATCTAGTTGTTCCACTATACGTCTAAAATAATAATGGTAGCTAAAAATGCTAAGGCCAAGCAGAAGTATAAAACTTACAAGTCCTAAACTAATTGCAAGGACAAGAGATAGAGACTGAACCAAGAATAAGCTCCCAATTACAAGGGCCATTAGGATTGCACTATATATAAACAATAAAACTATTGCGACTATACCATTTGAACGATTCACCAAGTCTGTAATACTACTCCAATTGGTTGACAGATTTTTCACATCCTTAAAATAATGATGACAAGAAAGGATGACACTAGCAAGGAACCATGCCACAAGAAGGTAAATCATCGAAAGAATGGGCAATCCTAAATAAAGGGAAAGACCAAGTAAAGTCAAAATAGGTAAGAGGGACTGAACTGCAAATATAATCCAAAACTTCACTTTCACATAACGAGCAAAATCAAAAGGCAAACTCTTGAGAAAATCAAAATTTTCCCTCTCCAGAGATAACCCGATTGAAGATAGACTTGTGATATTGTTATTTAAAACTGCTATAAACACTCCCACAAAAAACAAGGGCAACCAGTATTCGGCAGTTATTTCTGGAACAAGCTGTGAGTCCCTAATCTTAAATATTAAGCCTATCATAAAGAAATAAGGCAGGAAAGTACTTGTAAAAAGCACTGTCACCAAGCTAGTCCCCTGTCCCAAGAGGGAGAGGTTGTAGCGTAACACCATACTGAAAAAACCTTTTTTAGTTATGGAAATGCTTTGTTTGCTACGACGCTCTTTTCTGATTTTTTCTTCGCTGTTGGTCATAACAACTTGATAAAATTGAGGAACAACCTTCTTTTTTGTTAGATAAAATAGCAAAACAGTTGCTGTTATCCAAGCAAGTAATCCAAAGATGGATTCAAGAGAAAAAGGCTCTACTGCTATTTTATAAAAGATATGAAGAGGATAAAAGAGTGTTGGGACTTCTCTAACTGTCTCTATACTAGCTCCTGAATTTGAATAGAAAACCAGTATCATAGGGAATAATAGCCCTAGACCAATCATGACATTAGATAAAAGAGACTGGTGCTGTCTGAAAAATGCTGTCTGGGCCAAAAAATGGACTGCCAAGACCATCCCTAGACCAACTGAGACAAATAATAAAGCTAAGGACAGCAACATCAAAGGTAACCCCAACCAAAGAGAAGGAGCTAATCGAAGATAAAGAACCAGAAAATAAGCTAAGATAGGGACAAGTCCAACTAAAGACGGCAAAAGAACAGATATTCCTTTTGCAAGCATAATTTCTGATTCTTTAAAGGCATAAGGACTATAAGAAGCCAAGTCCTTACTCTCATAAAAAACATTGTAAAAGGCTGTTAAACTATTAGAAAAGACAATAACTAAAAAAATAGCAACCATATTACTAAATAGACTGGGAACCTCCTCAAAAGGATAACGAAAAACTAGATTCGAAAATAAGAGGAGTAGCAACAGGCTAGATACAAGATAAGAACGCAATAATTTCCCTGACACATCAACTTTTTTATCAGGATTCTTAGCTTGCTTCTTTCGTAGGTTAGCCAGATTAGCTTCTTGAGATGAATAGAGGATATTGATATCAACTAATTTTTTAATGACCTTTAGACGCATCTGAAACCTCCTCTTTTCTACCAGCAAGGTTAAGGTAGATACTTTCCAAAGACTGGTCTGGATGGTCTTTTCTCAAGTCCTCCACGCTACCACAATAAATCAAATGTCCCTTTTTCAAAATGGCAATCCGATCACAGACTTGCTCTGCCACCTCTAGGACATGGGTTGAAAACAAGACCGTCTTGCCTTTTTGTGCATGTTCCTTCATCATCTGCTTCAAATCAAAGGCAGCCTGGGGATCCAAACCTGTCAAGGGTTCGTCCAAGACCCAAATATCGGGATCGGACAAGAGTGCTCCGATGACAAAGACTTTCTGACGCATTCCGTGAGAAAGGGTTTCAATAACCTGATAGCGGTTTTCAGCAAAATCAAAAACGTTCAATAGCCTAGCTAGACTAGCCTCCAAGTCAGAGCTAGTCAGATCATAGGATGAGGCGATCAATTCCCAAAATTCATTGGCTGTTAAACGCAAAAATAAGTCAGGCGAGTCTGCTACGTAGCCAATCTTTCGTTTAATAGCCAAGCGATTTTCCGATAACTCCTGACCGTCTACCAAAATACGACCACTGCTGGGCGAAATGATACTGACTAAAGATTTTATAGTGGTCGATTTTCCAGCCCCATTATGGCCAATCAAACCCATAATCTCCCCATTGTCAATCTGCAGATTGAGATTGCTCAAGGCCTCTTTATCACCATACAACTTACTAACATTTTGAAATTCAATCATGAGAAATCTCCTCTCTTTATCTATGTAATTTACTATAATTATAGCGCTTTCATTTTAAAAATCAACATTTTATATAAAATAGTCAAAAACTTATTATTCAGTTTTACGCAAACGTTTGAGCTAACCGATACTTTATGATAGAATAAAGAACAAGATTGACAAGTAAGAGGAAACATCATGCAAAATCAAACACTCATGCAATACTTTGAATGGTATCTGCCCCATGACGGCCAGCACTGGACACGTCTGGCTGAAGATGCTCAACACCTAGCTGATCTCGGTATCAGTCATGTCTGGATGCCACCAGCTTTCAAGGCTACCAATGAAAAAGATGTCGGCTATGGTGTCTATGACTTATTTGACCTTGGAGAGTTCAACCAAAAAGGGACTGTCCGCACCAAGTATGGTTTCAAAGAAGACTATCTTCAAGCCATTCAAGCTCTAAAAGCACAGGGAATTCAACCTATGGCCGATGTGGTGCTCAATCACAAGGCTGCTGCTGATCACATGGAAGCCTTTCAGGTTATTGAAGTGGATCCTGTAGACCGTACAGTTGAACTTGGTGAACCCTTCACCATCAATGGCTGGACTAGCTTTACCTTCGATGGTCGCCAAGATACCTACAATGACTTCCACTGGCACTGGTACCACTTCACCGGTACAGACTACGATGCCAAACGCCGAAAGTCTGGCATTTATCTGATTCAAGGAGACAACAAGGGTTGGGCAAATGAGGAATTGGTCGATAACGAAAACGGAAACTACGACTACCTCATGTATGCCGACCTAGACTTTAAACATCCTGAAGTCATCCAAAATATCTATGACTGGGCTGACTGGTTCATGGAAACGACTGGTGTAGCTGGTTTCCGCTTGGATGCCGTTAAACACATTGACTCTTTCTTCATGAGCAATTTTATCCGTGATATGAAGGAAAAATACGGTGAGGATTTCTATGTTTTTGGTGAATTTTGGAATCCTGACAAGGAAGCCAATCTAGACTATCTTGAAAAAACGGAAGAACGATTCGACCTTGTTGATGTTCGTCTCCACCAGAATCTCTTTGAAGCCAGTCAAGCTGGCGCAAACTATGACCTTCGTGGTATTTTCACAGATAGCTTGGTTGAACTCAAACCTGACAAGGCTGTAACCTTTGTCGACAACCACGATACTCAACGTGGTCAGGCTCTTGAGTCAACTGTTGAAGAATGGTTCAAGCCAGCAGCCTATACCCTCATTCTCTTACGCCAAGATGGCCTTCCATGTGTCTTTTACGGAGACTACTATGGTATTTCAGGACAGTATGCTCAGCAAGATTTCAAAGAAGTCCTTGACCGCCTCCTAGCTATCCGAAAAGATTTGGCTTATGGAGAACAAAATGACTACTTTGATGATCCTAACTGTATTGGTTGGGTACGCTCAGGTGCTGAAAATCAATCCCCAATCGCAGTCTTGATTTCAAATGACCAAGAAAACAGCAAGTCAATGTTTGTCGGCCAAGAATGGGCTAACCAAACCTTTGTAGATTTACTTGGAAACCATCAAGATCAAGTTACAATAGATGAGGAAGGTTATGGACAATTTCCAGTCTCAGCTGCTTCGGTAAGTGTCTGGGCAGCTAATACTATTTAATAGTTCATAATATTCAAACCAGATCCAATCGGATTTGGTTTTTTTCTATTCACAAAAAAGACCTACCCAAATGGATAGATCTTTATACTCAATGAAAATCAAAGAACAAACTAGGAAGCTAGTCGCAGGTTGCTCAAAGCACTGCTTTGAGGTTGTAGATAAGACTGACGAAATCAGTAACCATATATATACGGCAAGGTGAAGCTGACATTGTTTGAAGAGATTTTCGAAGAGTATTACTTGATTACAATTTACCTGCTACGGCATCCAACAATTCTTGGATCTTAGCTTGGTTGCTTCCTCCTGCCATGGCCATATCTGGTTTACCACCACCACGTCCATCGACGATTGGTGCTAATTCTTTGACAAGGTTTCCTGCATGAAGGTCTTTTGTCTTGCTTGCGACAAGGACATTGACTTTGTCACCGATAGCAGCAACTAGGACAAGCAAGTCAGAGTAGTCTTTTTGTTTCCAGTTGTCCGCAAAGGTACGAAGGGCACCGGCATCTGATACAGACACTTGGCTAGCAATGTAACGGTGACCGTTGACTTCCTTAACATCCTTGAAGATGTCGCCTGCGGCTGCAGCTGCGGCTTTTTCTTTCAACTCAGCATTTTCTTTTTGAAGTTGACGAAGTTGTTCTTGAAGTCCTTCTACCTTGTGAGGCACTTCTTTAAGTTGAGGTGCTTTCAAGGTTGCTGCGACAGCTTTAAGAGCGTCTTCTTGTTCACGGTAGGCTTCAAAGGCTTCCTTACCAGTCACTGCCAAGATACGGCGAGTTCCTGATCCAATCCCTTCTTCTTTGACAATCTTGAAGAGACCAATCTCAGAAGTGTTCCCAACGTGGGTACCACCACAAAGCTCGATAGAGTAGTCACCGATAGTGACAACACGAACTTCTTTACCGTATTTCTCACCAAAGAGAGCCATAGCTCCCATTTCCTTAGCAGTGTCAATATCTGTTTCAACTGTCTTAACTTCAAGTGCTTCCCAGATTTTCTCGTTGACTTGCTGTTCAATGGCACGCAATTCTTCAGCAGTTACTGCTTGGAAGTGGGTAAAGTCAAAGCGAAGGAATTCGACTTCGTTAAGAGATCCTGCTTGTGTTGCGTGGTTCCCAAGGATATTGTGAAGGGCAGCGTGAAGCAAGTGAGTCGCTGTGTGGTTTTTCATGACACGGTGACGACGATTGGTATCGATTGCCAGCGTATATTCTTGATTCAAAGCAAGCGGTGCAAGGACTTCAACAGTATGAAGAGCTTGTCCATTTGGTGCTTTTTGAACATCCGTTACAGTCGCTACAAGGTTTCCTGCAGCATCCAAGATTTGACCGTGGTCAGCGACCTGTCCACCCATTTCAGCATAGAATGGCGTTTCCGCAAAGATCAGAGAGGCAGTTCCTTCTGAAACAGCTTCTACTTCTGCATTGTCAGCCACGATAGCCACCAATTTAGAAGATAATTGGCTAGCATTGTAGTTGAAGACACTTTCTACAGTGATGTTTTGAAGGGTTTCATTTTGCATCCCCATTGAGCCACCCTTGACAGCTGAGGCACGCGCACGTTCTTGCTGTTCTTTCATAGCTGCTTCAAAACCTTCACGGTCCACAGTCATACCAGCTTCTTCAGCGATTTCTTCAGTCAATTCAACTGGGAATCCATAAGTGTCATAAAGTTTAAATACATCTGAACCAGCAATGACAGATTGACCTTTTTCTTTCAAGTAAGCTACAATGCCTTGGGCAAAGTGTTGACCTGAGTGAAGGGTACGCGCAAATGACTCTTCTTCGCTCTTAACGATTTTTTCGATAAAGTCACGTTTTTCAAGTACTTCTGGGTAGTAGCTTTCCATGATTTTACCAACGGTTGGAACGAGTTTGTAAAGGAAAGGCTCGTTGATTCCCAATTTTTGACCATGCATAGAAGCACGACGGAGAAGACGACGAAGGACGTAACCACGACCTTCATTTCCTGGAAGGGCACCATCACCGATGGCAAATGACAATGAACGGATGTGGTCAGCGATGACCTTGAAGCTCATGTTGTCACCATCTTGGTCGTAGACCTTACCAGACAATTTCTCCACTTCACGAATGATTGGCATGAAGAGGTCCGTTTCAAAGTTGGTCTTAGCCCCTTGGATAACGGCCACCAAACGCTCCAAACCAGCGCCCGTATCAATATTCTTGTGTGGCAATTCCTTGTATTCGCTACGAGGAACAGCAGGATCTGCGTTAAATTGTGACAAAACGATGTTCCAGATTTCGATGTAACGGTCGTTTTCAATATCTTCTGCAAGCAGGCGAAGTCCAATATTTTCTGGGTCAAAGGCTTCCCCACGGTCAAAGAAAATCTCTGTATCAGGTCCAGAAGGTCCTGCACCGATTTCCCAGAAGTTGTCCTCGATTGGAATCAAGTGACTTGGGTCCACTCCTACTGCAATCCAGCGGTTGTAAGAATCTTTATCGTCTGGATAGTAGGTCATGTAAAGTTTCTCAGCTGGGAAGTCAAACCATTCTGGGCTTGTCAAAAGCTCATAAGCCCAAGTGATAGCTTCGTCACGGAAGTAATCCCCGATAGAGAAGTTCCCCAACATTTCAAACATGGTATGGTGACGTGCAGTCTTCCCTACGTTTTCAATATCGTTGGTACGGATAGCCTTTTGGGCATTGGTAATACGTGGATTTTCAGGGATAATAGTCCCGTCAAAGTATTTCTTAAGGGTTGCTACCCCAGAATTAATCCACAAAAGTGTTGGATCATTTACAGGAACCAAGCTGACTGATGGTTCTACAGAGTGACCTTTGGTCGCCCAGAAATCAAGCCACATTTGGCGTACTTGTGCACTAGATAGTTGTTTCATATTGTCTCCTTATTACTTGTTTAATTTGATTGGCTTTCCAGCATTTCCACATAGTCAATCGCGACACAGAGAGAAATGACTAGGTCTGCATAAGCGTCCTCAAGGACTGTTACGTTATAAGTAGAGGTCAGATGGAAGAGTTCTTTCCTGATTTCCGCGATCAACTGATCGCGATCATCCAGTAGTTTGAAATTCAAATCCCAGATATTGCCCTCGATACGAAGCCCCAGATTATCAAACTCATACTTATCTCGCCAGAAGGTCAACTTCTTACGAATGACAAAACTCGAGCCATCCCGAAGCTGAATCTCAAAACGAGGAAGCAAGGTCAAGATTTCTTTACTGATCCGACTGACCTGTTCACCATTAGCATCATAGATGGTAATGGTTTTAGGAATCTTAAAAAATGATCCCTCTACCTGATAGGCGATTTCTCCCCTGTCATCCTTGATAGCGAAGCGTTCGCCTCCAAGACGAAACTTTTGTTTGACAAGAAATGTTTTCATCAACACCTCCAAAAATCAAAAGACAAGCTCATATCACGAAGGGCGAAAAACCGCGGTACCACCTTCATTCAATGAACTTGTCATTCTCTTATTCTTATGCAATTGTATGATTGAGTAGCATGACTTCCTAGCTTAGATGGCTCGCAGCACCGCCATTTCTCTGGACTAAGACTACTGAAAATCAATTCTCAACTTTCTTATTATAACGTTTTTTTAAGCTTGCGTCAACTGGAAATCATCTCCATTGAATCAGACCAATTCCCTACATCTCCGATTACTTTTTCTGGATATATTTTGTCTTACTGCCATTTTTCTTTTTATCCCAAGTTTTCGAATTGCTAAATATAGCTACTCAAATATTTGCAAATATAAAGAACCCTATCACCAAATGTATGGAATCAGTTGTTAGGTATTGTCGATCCAAACCATCCTTTAGAGAGAATAGTATAACAGTTTGCTGAACAGTCAAGAAGGTTGGCCAGAAACTTTTTTTGAAAAAAGTAGACACTTTCATTATTTGTTACCGCTTTCTGTAATGTTAAACTTAGTATACTACTAGGCAAGCAAATAAGCAACTATCATAGAAAAACATACAATTACAAAAATTGCCTTTTACATAAAAAAAACGAACCAGCTTGACTGATTCGTTTCGTGACTGCTAACTACTACTTCCGATACATTTTAAACTGTAGGAAGAGGTCGCTATATTTTCCTGTCCATTTATGGTCAAATTTCTCATAAACTTCTAAGTGTTTCATGGTTTCAGCATCTGGATAGAAGGCTTTATCTTCTTTTTTCTCCTCTGGGAGTAATTCCTTAGCTGGTAGGTTTGGAGTTGAATAACCGACATACTCCGCATTTTTAAGAGCATTTTCGGGTTTCAACATAAAGTTGATAAAGGCATAGGCGGCATCTTGGTTTTTAACTGTTTTGGGAATGACCATATTGTCAAACCAAAGGTTGCTGGCCTCAGTTGGTACCACATAGCGTAGATTTTCATTTTTTTCTAGCATTTGGCTGGCTTCACCAGAGAAGGTCACGCCGATAGCAGCGTTATTCTGAATCATGTAGCCCTTCATCTCGTCCGCCACAATAGCCTTGATATTTGGAGTCAGTTTGTAGAGTTTGTCTACTGTCTCTTCTAACTGCTGGGTATCCTTGGAGTTGAGGCTGTAGCCGAGCGAATTGAGTCCTAGTCCCAATACCTCACGCGCCCCATCAAAAAGCATGATAGAGTTTTTATACTCTGGCTTCCAGAGATCATCCCAATGCTCAGGTGCTTCCTCTACCATGGTTTCATTGTAGACAATTCCTAAGGTTCCCCAGAAGTAAGGGATAGAGAATTTATTGCCTGGGTCAAAGGACTGGTTGAGGAACTCTGGCCCGATATTTTCAAGACCTTCAAGTTTTGAATAGTCAAGAGGTACCAAGAGGTCTTCGTCCTTCATCTTATTAATCATGTATTCACTAGGAATGGCAATATCGTAGGTCGTTCCACCCTGCTTAATCTTGGTGTACATGGCTTCGTTGGAATCAAAGGTCTCGTACTGTACTTGGATTCCTGTTTCTTCTGTGAATTTCTCCAAGAGTTCTGGATCGATATAGTCACCCCAGTTATAGATAACCAGTTTTTGACTATCTCGGCTATTGATTTTACTGTCTAGATGCGTCGCAATTCCCCATAAGACGAGGATAATCGCTACAATTCCTGCTAAAAATGAATAGAGTTTTTTCATGCTTGCTCCTCCTTCTCACGTGAGATAAAGTAATATCCAACAACTAGGATAATACTAAAGAGAAAGACAAGGGCAGACAGGGCATTGATTTCTAAGGAAATCCCCTTGCGAGCACGAGAGTAAATCTCGACTGATAGGGTTGAAAAGCCATTTCCCGTTACAAAGAAGGTCACGGCAAAGTCATCTAGAGAATAGGTGAAGGCCATGAAATAACCTGCAATGATAGACGGAGTCAGGTAAGGAAGCATAATTTCCTTGAACATCTGAAATTGACTGGCACCAAGGTCATAGGCCGCATGAATCATGTCACCGTTCATTTCCTTGAGTCGAGGCAAGACCATCAAGACCACGATAGGAATGGAGAAGGCTACGTGACTAGATAGAACGGTCAAAAAGCCAAGTGAAAACTTGAGTTGGGTAAAGAGAATCAAGAAGCTGGCACCAATCATAACGTCAGGCGCAACCATGAGGATATTATTGAGTGATAGAAAGGCTTCTTGGTATTTCTTACGAGACTGGTAGATATAAATAGCTCCAAAAGTCCCGATAATGGTCGCTATCAAGGCTGACAGAAAGGCCAAGAAAAAGGTCTGAGTCACAATCAACATGAGACGACCATCGCCAAACATAGTTTTAAAATGGCTCAGGCTGAAGCCTGTAAAGCTATTCATGTCGTTGCCTGCATTAAAGGCATAGCCAATCAGGTAAAAAATGGGCAGGTAGAGGACAAGAAAGACCAGTCCCAGATAAAGGTTGGCAAATTTTTTCATCGTTCTCTCCTTTCCTTGGTCACCCACATGGTGATGAACATGGTCAGGATAAGAATCACACCGATGGTTGATCCCATACCGTAGTTGTCATTAGTCAGGAAGTTCTGCTCAATAGCTGTACCAAGAGTGATAACGCGGTTTCCACCAATCAAACGGGTCAGCATGAAGAGACTCAAACTTGGGATAAAGACCGATTGGACCCCACTTCTCACTCCATTCATCGATAGAGGGAAGATGACATGACGGAAGGTCTCCCACTTGGTCGCACCGAGATCGTAGCTGGCATTGATGAGGTTGTTATCCATATCATCCAAGACATTGAAAATCGGCAAAATCATAAAGGGAAGCTCGATGTAGCTTGCGACAAAGATAAAGGAGAAATCGGTAAAGAGCAACTGCTGCGAACCAATTCCGATAAATTCCAAAAATTGGTTAATAGAGCCATTTTGACCAAAAATCCCGATAAAGGCATAGGCCTTGAGGAGCAGGTTAATCCATGTCGGCAGAATGATTAACATGAGCCAGAGTTGACGGTGCTTGAGACGGGTCAAAAAGAGGGCTGTTGGATAGCTGATAAGGAGGGTCACAAAGGTCACAATTCCTGCATAAAGCACGGAGTTAAAGCTCATTTTGAGGTAGGTCAAGTTTTGTGAAGCAAAGTAAGATTTATAATTTTCTATACTGAACTGGCCTTCGATGTTGAAAAAGGATTGTCCGAAAATCAAGACCAAGGGTGCCAGGACAAAGAGGGCAATCCAAAGCATGTAGGGCACTACAAAGAGTTTAGAGCTTGTTTTCTTCATCTCTTTCCTCCTCGATTGCATTGATCAGACCTGCTTCTTGCTCTTCGATTTCTACGTACTCCTCAATACGAGCATCGAACTCTTCTTCTGTTTCATTGAGACGCATGATGTGGATGTCTTCTGGTTCAAAGTCCAGACCGATTTCCTCACCCACAATGGCCTTACGGGTTGAGTGGATCATCCATTCATTTCCAAGTTCGTCATAGGCGATAATCTCATAGTGCACCCCACGGAAGAGCTGGGTATCCACCTTAACTTGGAGCTTGCCTTCTTCAGGAAGGGTAATCCGCAAGTCCTCTGGACGAATAACGACCTCAACAGGTTCATTTGGCTTCATCCCTCCATCGACCGCTTCGAAGCGTTTGCCGTTAAACTCAACCAAGTAGTCCTCAATCATGGTTCCTGGCAAGATATTTGACTCCCCGATAAAGGTGGCAACAAAGTGGTTAATCGGCTCGTCGTAGATGTCCACAGGTGTTCCTGACTGGACAATCTCACCATCGTTCATAACAAAAATCCAGTCACTCATGGCAAGGGCTTCTTCCTGATCGTGAGTGACAAAGACAAAGGTAATGCCCAATCGTTGTTGTAGTTCACGCAGTTCGTACTGCATATCTGTTCGTAATTTTAAGTCAAGCGCTGACAGAGGCTCGTCCAACAAAACCACACGAGGTTGGTTGATGATGGCACGGGCAATAGCCACACGCTGGCGTTGTCCTCCAGATAGTTTACGAATGGAACGTTTTTCGTAACCTTCCAACTGAACCATCTTGAGAACTTCCGCTACGCGTTTCTCGATTTCTTTCTTATCAATCTTGCGCAAGCGGAGCGGAAAAGCAACATTTTCAAACACATTCATATGTGGAAACAAGGCATAGGATTGGAAGACCGTATGGACGTCACGCTTGTTGGTTGGGATGTCATTGATACGGACACCGTCCAGCAAAATATCTCCTGTCGTCGCATCTAGCAAACCTGCAATGATGTTTAGGATAGTTGATTTCCCTGAACCAGATGCGCCTAGAAGGGTATAGAATTTCCCTTCTTCCAACTCAAAGTTGATATCTTTGAGAACCTTGGTGTTGCTGTCTTCAAAAACTTTAGAGACGTTTTTGAATTCAATAATTGGTTTTTTCAATTGTCATTTATTCCTTCTTTTTCATAGATTAACAGATCAAGGCTCTGTCAGGCCGCTACTAGCTCGTGTAGGAGATTGAACTGCCTACATTTTTCTGCACTGACGATAGGCTTTCACCCCCTTTCCATGACATAGCAGCAGCTTTTTAGCCAAAGCTTCCTACTTGCTTTCACCTAAAATACGGACTTCTCTCTCAAGAGTAACGCCAGAGTGTTCCTTGACTTTTTCGATCACAGACTCAATCAAGTCTTCGTAGTCTTTAGCCGTTCCGTCAGCAACATTGATCATAAAACCTGCGTGCTTTTCAGACACTTCTACGCCACCGATACGATAGCCTTTCAAGCCAGCTTCTGAAATTAATTGACCTGCAAAATGCCCTACTGGACGCTTAAAGACCGAACCACAAGATGGATATTCTAAAGGTTGCTTGAGTTCACGTAGATGCGTCAAGCGATCCATTTCTTGCTTGATAACCTGATGGTTTCCTGGAGCAAGGGAAAATTTAGCTGACAAGACAACTGCACCAGACTCCTGAATGGCTGAATGGCGGTAACCAAAAGCCAAATCTTTTGCAGACAGGGTCTCGATTTCTCCATCCTTGGTCAAGACCTTACAAGACTGCAAGATGTGGGCAATCTCACCACCATAGGCACCTGCATTCATAAAGACAGCACCGCCAACGCTCCCTGGAATGCCACAAGCAAACTCAAAGCCAGTCAAACTATGACGAAGGGCAATGCGAGTTGTTTCAATCAAGTTAGCACCTGCTTCTGCTTCAATAGTATAGCCATCAACAGAAACATTATTGAGCTTGTCACACAAGATGACAAATCCACGAATTCCACCATCACGAACGATGATGTTGCTGGCATTCCCAAGAACCATCCAAGGGATATTTTCTTGATTGGCAAATTTGACAACGCGAGCCAACTCAAAACGATTTCGTGGAAAGACCAAATAATCGGCCTCTCCACCTACTTTTGTATAACTATAGCTATGCAAGGGTTCTTTAAAACGGATATCAATCCCTTCTAAAATTTCAAGCATTTTTTCTTTTACTGACATGACACTCTTCCTTTTACAAAATTCATTCCATTATACCATTTTTAAGACCATTTGACGACCCTAAAAAAATCTTGGGCTTATTTTAAACAAAAAAGAGGTTCCCCCTCTTTTTATGATTTTTTGCAAAAGATTGCCTTTGTTCCATAGGCAACCAGAACAAGTTCAAGTGCTAGGACAACTTCAACCAAGACTGGATTGGTCAACCAGCCAACTTGGGCAAGAGATGGTGCCAGATCAAAGAAGGCATGTAGGCCATAGGCTGCTAGGAGATAAATCCATTTCTTCTGGCGAACAGCTTGGTAAACCCAAACAGTCAAGAGTAATTGGAAACCTAGCGCCAAGATTCTCTCAAAACCAAGCAAATAAATCTGCCAGACTGATAGCGACTGAATAGTTTTCAACATATTTTCAGACAGCAATTGCATAACCTGTGGATTTTGCGTTTGAACTGCTGAGAGAACGATGTAGAGATTAATCAAACTAGTAAGACCTAGGAAAATCAACTCCAAGCCACCATGCCCCAATCCATAAGCCAAGGCATCTGCCTTTTCCAAACTTCTCTTTTTCTCCAACCATTTGAAGAAAATAAGACGAGCAGTTTCCTCAAAAAATGCTGCCATGGCTAGGCCATAGATGATATAGACAAGCGGATGGTCTCGCAAGAGGGCAATACTACCGTCTTTTTGAGGATGTAAAACCAAGATATGCACCAGTTTTTCTAAAATCTGTGAAGAGACAAAGAAGGCAACAGCCCCCAAGCCCAAGACAGCTAGATTAATCTGGTGTTTCTTTTTGGTATACCAAATGCTTCCTATCAAGAAAGCCAGCAACAGCAATATGGTAATGATAATATGAATGGTCATTTTCTTCTCCTATTCCGCCTTTTCAATATCTTTTTTCATCTCGTCAACATTGAACTTAGCAAACAAGTATTGACGATCTTGGACTGGAAAACGTTGGTCCAACTGGTCAACCGCTCCCACCTCGATAATCCCTTCCTTGATGACAAAGTCCATGACATGCCCACCGAAGGTCAAGTCATCTGAGATGAAGTGCAGATGGTAGCCTGCCACACTAACTCCATGGAAAATCTCTGGCGTCCAGAAACCAACGATGGTTCCCACCACATTGTCACGACTATATTCAGGTTGATGGGTTGCGACATCAGCAAACTTGGTCTCTGGTGTCGACTTGGGAATCATACGCACATGCATATGTGAAAATTCCCCACGAATCTTGATAGAGCGGAAAAGATTTTCCCCGTCATAATAAGACTCGATTCGCTCTTCCAATTCCTTGTCTGTCATCTCAAACCGCTGGCGGAAAATAACCTCTGCTTGATGCGGTACTACTGCTGCATAAGGAATGAGAGCATCTGGTGATACTTCTACAATTTCTGGTTGCTCTCCTGATCCTTTGGCCTGATAAGCCTTGCCATCCAAGACAATCAATTCCCCATCAATGGAATCCAAGGTTCCCAAACCAAGGTCACCATGCTCTAGCAATTCTCCTACTGTCATGGTACCACCATAAAGGCCAGCCATCAAGGCTCCAAGGGTATTGTATTGAAATAATTTCACTGGTTCCTGCACGTTCTTATCCATTCACTTTCTTGTCTGTTATTCTATAAATGTTACTCCTAAGTATACCACATTTGCCCCTAGATGTGAACGAGAGAAACACCTTAGACATTGCCAAGAAGAAAAAAAAAAGGTACAATGTAACAAAATCAAGGGAGGTCTGGAATGAAGAAACAAAGCAAGTACCAAGAGGTCGTTTCTTATCTGAAAAATGGTATCGAGTCTGGACGCTTTCCGACGGGTAGCCGCCTGCCTTCTATCCGTCAACTGAGCCTTGACTTTCACTGTAGCAAGGACACCATTCAACGTGCCTTGCTGGAATTACGGCACGAACAATACCTCTATGCCAAGCCCCAGAGTGGCTACTATGTCTTAGAACAAGGGCAACACCAAGACCTAGAAATCGAGGTTACAGACGAACATGCTAGTGCCTATGATGATTTCCGACTCTGTGTCAATGAAACCTTGATTGGCCGGGAAAACTATCTCTTTAACTACTATGACAACCAAGAAGGTTTAGAAGACCTAAGACAGTCTATTCATAAACTCCTCTTTGACCAAGCCCTCTACTGCAAGGCTGATCAACTTGTACTGACTTCTGGAACCCAGCAAGCCTTGTTTATCCTTTCTCAAATATCCTTTCCTAGCCAAGCCAAGGCAATCTTGGTGGAACAGCCGACCTACCATCGGATGAATCGTCTCTTGATTGCTCAAGGTCTGGACTATCAAACGATTGAACGAGGCATTGATGGGATTGACTTGGAGGAACTGGAAGGCCACTTCAAAACAGGAAAAATTAAGTTTTTCTATACCATTCCTCGCTTCCACTATCCTCTGGGGCATTCCTATTCTGAGCAGGACAAACGAGCTATTCTTGACTTAGCTGCCAAGTATGGTGTCTATATCGTAGAGGACGACTATTTGGGGGATTTGGACTCCAAGAAGGGCCAGACCTTCCACTATCTAGATACAGAGGAGCGCGTCATTTATATCAAGTCCTTCTCAACCAGCCTCTTTCCAGCCCTGCGGATTACGGCACTCATTCTGCCAAATGCTATCAAAGAAGCCTTTGTGGCCTACAAAAATATCCTAGACTACGACAGCAACCTCATCATGCAAAAGGCCTTATCACTCTATATTGACAGTCAATTATTTGAGAAAAATCGTCTGGCTCGCTTGTCCAATCAGGAAACTTACCAAAAACAAATCGAGGAAATCTTAACTAAAACACCTTGTCCCCTTCCTCACTTTCCGCTTCATGATGGTTTATTGCTAGACCTCAGACAGTATCCTAAAATCGCCAGCCTAAAACACAGTCAGCTGAAATTGGACTTCTTTGAGGAGGCTTACTTGGATGCCTGCCCTTATCAATTTGCCAAGGTATCCTTAGAAAATCTGGAAAAGGTTTTAAACTATTTAAAAGCAGAATTGGATTGACTTCCAACTCTGCTTTTTTCTTATACTCTTCGAAAATCTCTTCAAACCACGTCAGCGTCGCCTTACCGTACTCAAGTACAGCTTGCGGCTAGCTTCCTAGTTTGCTCTTTGATTTTCATTGAGTATTATTCTTCAACTTCTGTTAAGGTTGCCGCCTTTTCAAGATATTTTTGGTAGGTACCGTCATCCTTGAGTTTTTGGATGACCTTGTCCACCACTTCTTTCAAATCAGCACTATTTTTTCTAAGGGCAACTGCATTAGCTTCGCCGTCCTTCATCTTCAAGCTGACAGTTGCGACAGCTAAGTCTGCATTTTTAGCAGCATAGCTAAGGGCAACAGGCTCATCCATGTGAACAGCATCTACTTTTCCAGCCTGTAATTCATTAACAGCTTCACCCATATTAGCTAGGGAAGTCAATTGAGCTTTTGGCAATTGTTCCTTGACCATCGATTCTGGAACAGTCCCTTTTTGGGCTGCAATATTAGCACTTTCAAGGCTAATTAAATCCTTGTATTTTTCTACATCAGACTTACGAACCAAGAAACTAATCTTGTTTTCATAGTAAGGGATTGAAAAATCAAAGACTTCTTTTCTCTCATCAGTAGCGCTAATTCCTGCGATAGCTAGGTCAGCCTTACCAGTTTGAAGACTGGTCAAGACATTATCAAAACTCATGCTTGAAATTTCCAACTTCACCCCAAGTTCATCAGCGATAGCTTGGGCCATATCAATGTCCGCACCGACTACCTGATTTTTTCCGTCAACTAAGGATTGGAATTCAAAAGGTGCATAGTCAGGACTAGTCGCCACAACTAATTTCCCCTTTTGCTTAATGGCTTCAACAGCTGACTGAGAACCATTAGAATCCGACTGACAAGCTACTAAGAAGAAACTTGCAAGAAAACTACATAAAACAAATATCCATTTTTTTGATTTCATAAATAAACAACCTCTCTGTTAATTTTGTATAATTATAACGCTATCCAAGTTGCTTGTCAAGTGTTTTTTGAATTTTTATCTTAAAAATATTTTTTTCATTCAAAAAAGGAGCTATCAATTGATTTCAAGCTCCTTTTTATACAGAATGAAACTATTTTATAGTTCGACAATCTTACCTGTTTCAAAGTAAACAACCCATTCACAGATATTTTTAGCATAGTCTCCAATGCGTTCCAAGAAGGCAATCACTTGGAAATAATCACGACCTGTAACGATGGCATCTGGATTTTTCTTGATTTCTTCTGTAGCCAAGTCACGAATGCTATCAAAGTAATGGTTGATTTTTTCGTCCATTGCTGCTACTTCATAGGCCTGATCTACTGAACCATTGAGATAGAGTTCAAGGGCTGCTTCAACGAAGTTCTTGACATCACGCCCCATTCTCTTAATTTCTTCTTCAACAGCTGGGATGCGTTGCTCCCCCTTCATACGAATGGCTGCTCTTGCAATGGAAACGGCATGGTCCCCCATACGTTCCAAGTCAGATACGGCTTTTAAGACTGTTAAAACGGTACGCAAGTCTTGAGAAACTGGTTGTTGAAGGGCAATCATTTCAAATGATTTCTTCTCTAATTTCACTTCGTATTCGTTTACTTCTGCATCGTCTTCGATGACTTCCTTGGCCAAATCACGGTCATGCGTAACAAAGGCACGCACTGTCCGATTGATCTGGGATAGCACTTCTTGTCCCATAGCATAGAACTGGTTGTGCAATTTCTCTAAATCTTCCTCAAATTGAGAACGTAACATCATTTATCTCCTTATCCAAATTTTCCTGAAATATAATCTTCTGTTTCCTTGTGTTGTGGGTTGAGGAACATCTTCTTGGTATCGTTAAACTCGATCAGATCTCCATCTAGGAAAAATCCTGTCTTGTCAGAAATACGAGAGGCTTGTTGCATGGAACGCGTAACCAAGAGCATGGTGTATTTATCTTTTAGACCATACAAGGTTTCCTCAATCTTACCAGCCGAGATAGGATCCAAGGCTGAAGTCGGTTCATCCAAAAGAATGATTTTAGGACTGGTTGCCAAGACACGGGCAACACAGACACGTTGTTGTTGTCCACCTGAAAGCCCGATAGCTGAATCATGCAGGCGATCCTTGACCTCATCCCAGATGGAAGCTCGTTGCAAGGCTTTTTCTACTGCTTCATCCAGAACCTGCTTGTCCTTAACTCCATTGATACGAAGCCCATAAACAACATTTTCGTAAATAGACATAGGGAAGGGGTTTGGTTGTTGGAAAACCATACCAATTTCCTTCCGCAATTCAACTGTATCTGTACGTGGGCTGTAAATATTGTGACCGTTGTATACCACTGAACCAGTTGTGGTCACCTCTGGATTGAGATCTCCCATGCGGTTGATAGCCTTGAGGAGGGTTGACTTCCCTGATCCAGATGGACCAATCAAGGCTGTAATTTCCTTAGGTTGGAAAGATAGGGAAACACTATTCAAGGCCTTCTTTTGATTGTAGTAAACGGACAGGTCAGAAACCTGTAAAATCGCTTCTGTCATACTGTTTCCTTTCTATCCAAAGTGTCCTGTTACGTAGTCATTGGTCGACTGTAATTTGGCATTTTGGAAAATATTAGAGGTCTTATCGTACTCGATCAAGTCACCCAAGTAGAAAAATCCTGTGTAGTCACTAGCACGCGCAGCCTGCTGCATACTGTGGGTCACGATGATGATGGTAAAGTCCTTCTTCAATTCCAGCATGGTTTCTTCCAGCTGAGCTGTCGCAATCGGATCCAAAGCTGACGCTGGTTCATCCATCAAGAGGATATCTGGTTTAACAGAGATAGCACGAGCGATACAGAGGCGTTGCTGCTGACCACCTGATAGGGTCAAGGCTGACTTGTGCAAATCGTCTTTGACCTGATCCCAGAGGGCAGCCTGACGAAGAGAGGTTTCCACAATTTCATCCAAGACTTGCTTGTCCTTAACTCCTGCACGTTCATGGGCAAAAGTGATGTTACGGTAGATAGACTTGGCAAAGGGATTTGGTCGTTGGAAGACCATTCCAATGTGCTTACGCATCTCATAGACATTGATTTCTGGACGGTTGACATCAATCCCTTGATAGAGGATTTGACCTGTTACCTTGGCAATATCAATGGTATCATTCATCCGATTGAGACTGCGGAGGTAGGTTGATTTCCCTGAACCAGAAGGGCCAATTAAGGCAGTAATTTTATTTTTTTCAAATTGCATATCGATGCCCTTGATGGATTCTTTTTTACCGTAGTAAACATGTAAATCCTTAGTAGAGAGGGCCACTTTCTCTTCAGGAAAGGTGATGATATGCTTTTCATCCCAATTATATTTTGACATGGCTTCTCCTTTAGGCAGCGGTTAATTTCTTATGTAGGTAGCTTCCGAGTTTGCGAGCTCCAAAGTTAAAGATGAGGATAAAGATGAGGAGCACGGCCGCAGAACCTGCTGATACGATGGTTCCATCTGGAATAGTACCTTCACTATTGACTTTCCAGATGTGGACAGCCAAGGTTTCTGCTTGACGGAAGATAGAGATTGGGCTAGTCACACTGAGAATATTCCAGTTAGACCAGTCTAGGGCTGGAGCGGATTGTCCTGCTGTATAGATGAGAGCAGCCGCCTCACCAAAAATACGACCAGAAGCTAAGACGACCCCAGTCACAATACCTGGAAGGGCTTCTGGAATGACGACATGAACCACAGTCTCCCAACGAGAAATTCCAAGAGCCAGACCAGCCTCACGTTGCGTATGGTGAACATGTTTCAAACTGTCCTCAACATTACGAGTCATCTGAGGCAGGTTAAAAACTGTCAAGGCCAAGGCACCTGAAATGATTGAAAATCCATACTCAAACTGGACTACAAAGATCAAGTAACCAAAGAGACCTACAACCACGGATGGCAGTGAAGACAAGATTTCAATACAGGTTCTGACAAAGTTGGTCACAGGACCTTTTTTGGCGTATTCAGCTAGGAAAATCCCAGCTCCCATAGACAAAGGCACAGAGATAATCAAGGTAATGACCAAAAGGAAGAAGGAATTATAAAGCTGAATTCCAATCCCTCCACCTGCTTGGTAAGAAGATGATTTGCCAGTCAAGAAAGACCAAGAGATGTGGGGCAAACCACGAACCAAGATATAGAGAATCAAGGATGCCAAGATGGCAACAATAATTCCTGCAATCGAGTAGAGGACAGCTGTTGCAATTTTATCTAATTTCTTAGCGTGCATAGTTTTTCTTTCCTCTTTCTTTCGTAATCAATTTAATCACACTGTTGAAGGCCAAACTCATCAAAAGCAAGACTAAGGCTAGTGACCAGAGAACGTTATTGTCAACAGTTCCCATAACGGTATTTCCGATACCCATGGTCAAAACAGAGGTCAAGGTCGCAGCAGGCGTTGTCAATGAAGTTGGGACTACGGCTGAGTTTCCGACCACCATCTGAATGGCCAAGGCCTCACCAAAGGCACGTGCCATCCCAAAGACCACTGCTGTGAAAATCCCTGAACGCGCCGCCTTCAAGGTCACACGCCAGATGGTTTGCCAGCGAGTGGCTCCCATAGCCAAACTAGCTTCGCGGTAGTGACGAGGCACCGCACGCAAGCTATCTGTTGTCATAAAGGTTACCGTCGGTAAAATCATGACAAAGAGTACGAAAATCCCTGACAGAATCCCAAAACCAGTTCCACCAAAGACACTACGTACAAAGGGAACTACGACCTGCAAACCGATAAATCCATACACAACGGAAGGGATACCGACTAGCAATTCAATGGCTGGTTGCAAGATTCTAGCACCTTTTGGTGAGACTTCGGTCATAAAAACTGCCGCACCAATGGCAAAAGGAGTTGCGATAAGGGCTGATAGGATTGTGACAATAAAGGAACCCAAAATCATGGGAAGGGCACCAAATTGTTTACCTGAAGGATTCCAAGTTTGTCCAAATAGGAAATCAAAGATATTAACCCCATTGACAAAGAAGGTCGACAAACCTTTTTGGGCTACGAAAATCAAAATCATGGCCACAATGATAACAATCAAAGACAGACAGGCAAAGGTCAAGCCTTTTCCTAATTTCTCTAGACGAGAGTTCTTTGAGGGAGAAAGTAATTTTTTAGCTAATTCTTCTTGATTCATTAGTGACTCCCTTCTAGTGCTGTCACTATTCCTACAGCATCTTTTTCAACCTTCATTTCCTTAACAGAAATATAGCCCATTCCCTTAACGATTCCGCTTTGCGCTTCATCTGAGAGGACAAAGTTGAGAAACTCTGCCACCAATTCATTTGGCTGACCTAGAGTATACATGTGTTCATAAGACCACAAAGGCCAGTTATTGGTTGTAACATTTTCTGCAATCGGCTCATAGCCATTCAATTTCATGCGTTTCACCGAGTCATCCACATAGGCAAAGGCTAGATAAGAAATGGCTCCTGGTGTCTGGGAAACAATGTTTTTGACCATCCCATTTGAATCCTGTTCTTGACTCTGCACGGCCGATTGACCATCCATGATAACACTATCAAAGGTTGCACGCGAACCTGAACTTGCCGCGCGGTTAATAATAGAAATGGCTAGGTCTTTCCCACCGACTTCTTTCCAGTTGGTCACTTGACCTGTGAAGATGCTACGGAGTTGTTCAGTTGTCAGATTTTCAACATCAACTTCCTTATTTACAATGACTGCCAAGCCCGCTACAGCAACCTTGTGATCCACTAGAGCGGATGCGTTGATACCGTCTTTTTCCTCAGCAAATACGTCTGAATTTCCTACATCAACAGCTCCAGATTGAACCTGAGACAGACCTGTACCAGATCCTCCACCTTGGACGTTGACTGTTTTTCCAACGTGCATAGAACCAAATTCATCTGCTGCAGCTTCGACCAAAGGTTGAAGAGCCGTTGAGCCAACAGCTGTCATGGATTCTCCACGATCAATCCAGCTAGCACATCCCGCCAAAGAACCTGCTAGCAAAAGAGCCGCAAGGGATAGAGCGAGTTTTTTCCTTTTTTTCACTGTTTTTCTCCTTGAAAATAATGGTGAATGCTGTGAATTTTTTCAACTATTTATTTATGTTTTTCTTTTTTAAAATTGGGAGCCAACTAAAGTTCTTATACTCAATGAAAATCAAAGAGCAAACTAGGAAACTAGCCGCAGGCTGTACTTGAGTACGGCAAGGCGATGTTGACGCGGTTTGAATTTGATTTTCGAAGAGTATTAGCTTGGTTTAACTAGAAATTTGCTTAGTTACCATCTCCACCAATTTTGACTTAAAATGAAAGACAATTTGAAAAAAATCCATACTTCCACTATAACATAGACAAGCTACTTTGACTAGCATTTTCACTTGAATCTTAGGCCTTTTGGAAAATAATTTTTCAAAACATTTCCCGTCACCTTAGCAAAGCCCAACCCATTGCCTTGAACCAAAACTTGGTACCAACCATTTGGCAGACTTTCTGCCAGCTGAACGGTTTCTCCAGCGGCATACTTTACAAATTTCTCTTGGTCAATTTCAACCGACTGCTTGACCTGACTCGGTTTCAAGGCTAGACCAAGAGCGAAACTGGGTTCAAAGCGTTTCTTCTTAAAGGTACCCAGATGCAGGCCATTCCGAGCAATCTTGAGTTTCCCTAAATCTGGCAAAAGTTCTGGCAGGAGATAGAGTTGGTCACCAAAAGTCTGCAAGATTCCCCTTAGATTGACCTGCAAATGTTTTTGTGCAAATTCCTGCCACAAGGCCACTTGTTCGCGGCTGAGATTACTCTTACTTGCCTTATATTTAGGGGCTGGATTTTCACCCTTAAATTGCAAATGGGCTACAAACTGCCCCTCTCCCTTAAAATGATGAGGGTACATACGAGCCGTTTCTGGCAGGTCAATACCAGCTACCATTCCATTGATATGTTCAACTGGTAGCAAATCAAAATCATACTCTTCCAGTAGCCAATTGACTATTTCTTCATTTTCCTCAGGTGCCCAGGTACAGGTTGAATAAACCAGACGACCACCTTCAGCTAGCATGGTCACTGCATCTGCTAGAATTTCTCTTTGCAAACTAGCACATTGACTCGGATAATCTAAGTTCCAATAGTCCATAGCATCTGGTTGCTTACGAAACATCCCTTCACCAGAGCAAGGAGCATCAAGGACAATGAGGTCAAAATAGCCTTTAAAAACCTTGGCCAAACGGTCAGCAGATTCATTGGTAACCACAACATTTATCGCTCCAAAGCGCTCCATGTTTTCAACCAAAATCTTAGCCCGTTTGCTTGAAATTTCATTGGAGACGAGAAGTCCTTCGCCTGCTAGATAGGCTGCCAGTTGAGTTGATTTGCCGCCTGGAGCAGCAGCCAAGTCCAAAACCTTCATTCCAGGACTGGGCTGGGCTACTTGAGCAACCATCTGAGCAGCAGGTTCTTGCGAATAAACCAAACCAGTAGCATGCTCAGACGATTTCCCTGAAACCTTCCCATAATGTCCCCAAGGAGTTTGAGGAATGGAATCAGAAAAGGAAACTGGCGCTTCTTTTAAAGGATTGACCCGAAAGGCCGAAACCGCTTCCTCCTCAAAAGAGGCAAGAAAATCTCTTGCCTCATCTCCTAGTATCTCTTCATATTTTTCAACAAATCCTTCTGGAAATTGCATTTAAGTTCTTTTCCTTTCGTAAATATAGGACTGAATTTCCTCCTGCATCTCAAGAGGTAGCATCATAACCGGCTGTCTGGTCTGAAAATCAGGAGCCTCACCAGATAGGGTCACAACTCGATAACCCAGACTCTCCCCTAAAATACTAGCCGCAGCATAATCCCATGGTTGCAGATAAGTGACATAGGCCAACAAACGCCCTGACAAAATCTTGGCAAAACTAATGGCCGCACTCCCATAGACACGTACACCAAGTACCGCTCGACTCAAATCAGCCAGCCCCCATTCATTGGTTTCCAACATACCACTATTCCCTGCAATGAGAAAATCTCCAAGTGGTTTTGCTTTAAAGGGAGCTAGGGGCTTATCATTTAGACAAACGGGAAAGGCTCCACCACCGTGGTAACAATCCCCTTTGACCACATCATAAATCAGACCAAACTGCCCCTGACCATTTTCAAAATAAGCCATCATGACAGCAAAATCTTCCTGCTGGGCGACAAAGTTATTGGTCCCATCAATCGGATCAATGACCCAAACCTTGCCCTCTTGAACCGAGGCTCGTAGACAACCTTCTTCAGCACAAATCTTATCCTCAGGATAACGGGACAAAATCTCACCCACCAATAGTTCCTGAACTTCCTTGTCCAGTCTGGTCACCAAGTCTGTTGGAGAGGACTTGGTCTCAACACGCAAGTCTTCCTGCATATGATCAAGGATGTACTGGCCCGCCTTCTTAATAAGCTCTTTGGCAAATTCAAATTTACTTTCCAAGAGAAATCTTTCCTTCCCCTTTTTCCTTGGCAGCCTGAACTGCTCGGTAAAGCGAATAGCCACTAACTGTTTCAAATTCTCGTCCCAAACGTTTCTCTTCGCTCTTGCTTGGCACAACCGCCTTGAATCCCTTATAGGAGTCCAGTAACTTTTTAGCCTCTACCTTGCCCTCATAGGCAGCTTCAACATCATTAAAAAAAGAAAGCACTGAAGCAAGTTCTTCAGTGCTCCACGACAAATCTAGTGGGTAACTATACTGTTTGTTCATTAACTAATACCAGCTCTCATTCTTGCTTCTTTTAGTTCTTGCTTACGGTAACTACGAGGGAGAAAAGCACGAATCTCATCTTCATTAAACCCAATTTGCATACGTTTGGCATCAATAATAATTGGGCGACGCAAAAGACTAGGGTACTGCTCAATTAAATGAAGCAATTCCGATACCGAAATACTTTCTACATCAATATCTAATTTTTGAAAAATTTTTGAACGAGTTGAAATGATGTCATCAGTACCATTTTCGGTCAAGGAAAGGATGTGTTGCAATTCTTTTCTTGTTAAAGGACTAGTCATAATATTGTGCTCCTCAAAGGGCACCTTATGTTTTTCTAACCAAGCCTTTGCCTTACGACATGAAGTACAGCTCGGTGATAGAAATAGTGTAATCATGCTTTTCTCTTCTTATCTATACTTTGCTAATTCTATTATACAAAAAAATAAAGCGCTTGACTAGGGATTTTTAGAAAAAAAGCCTATTTTTTCAAGAAAAATAGACTGTTTGCGAACGATTAACCCTTTTTGGATTTGATTAATTCATTCTTGACAATAGTTTCGAATCACATACCTAATTTATTTATGCAAAATAAGAATATCTTTAGTATTATTTCCTATGACTTTTCAGGTACAGAAAACCAAAGAAGCTTTCATAGAGGGCAAAAAAGAGGAGGAAGGCATGGAGGAAAAAGGTCTCTGGCAAAATCAGAATAACTGGATCCTTGGCTGGGTCAAAAAGCCAGGTATCATCTCCCACAAAGAGAATTTGATGGAAAAGAGTAAAAAATTGGTCAAAACCAATCAAAACTCCCCCAAGACCAATCACCAAAGGCAAAACTACTAGAGTCAAAATCCCCTTACTGAATAAAGATAAAAAGCCCTTTTTCACAATCCCTTTGACAAAGAAATAGAAACTTGGTAGTGTCACTAGAGCTACTAGCTGCACCAAGTGAAAGAGGTTCTTGACCACCGCAAAGTGGTGCAGACCAGCTGCTGACGAACGAAAATCAGGCATCTGCAAGTCCTGACTAAAAGGATTGGTCAGGTAATCCATCAAAATATGAAAGTTGTATTGAATAGTTTCTGGTTTTAGATAAACTCGATCCGTCAAGTTCAGCCACTCAATCTCCAAAGGATAAAAAATCCAAGCCAAATAAATGGTCAAAAGGATTGAGAGGGAGAGTAGAAAGAGCATAGAGCCCCAAAAGGTTAATTTAGTTTTCATCAAAATCCCACTCCGCAAGACTCGAAACAACATGAGTCGGGGCGATTGGCAGGTCTGCTACTTCTTCTGCCTTGGTAAAACCTGTCGTCACCAAGAGCGTTGGAATGCCATTGTCAATCCCTGCTCGAATATCAGTCAAGTAGTTATCCCCAACCATAATCAACTCTTCACGTTCCAAGCCTAAGTGCTCAACCGCCTTGTCCATAATGATGGCATTTGGTTTCCCAATATAAACAGGCTTCACTCGTGTTGCCACTTCAAGAAGGGTAATCAGTGAACCAGCACCAGGCAAAAGACCGCGTTCTGTCGGGATGTTGAGGTCAGGGTTGGTTCCGATAAAGTGAGCACCCTTTTGGATAGCTAGAGTTGCTGTCGCAAATTTTTCATAGTCGACTTGCCAGTCCAGACCTACTACCACATAGGCAGGATTATCCTTGTCTTCCACATAACCAGCTGCCTTGATGGCTTCCTTGAGCCCTGCTTCTCCGATGACATAGACGGTCTTTTCAAGCCCCAAGTCGTTCATATAGTCGATCGTTGCCAAAGTCGCTGTGTAGACAGTCGATAGGGGCGTATCGATATTAAAATTCTGAGCCAACATCTCTTGAACACTCTCTGGAGTGCGGGTTGTATTGTTTGTTACAAAAAGATAGGGGATATTCCGCTTTTGCAATTCATGGACAAAAGCTTCTCCTGCTGGAATTCGATCTTTCCCCTTATAAATTGTTCCGTCTAAATCAATTAAATAGCCTTTATATTTCATATTTTTCTCTAATCCTTCTTCATTTCTTGCCAAGTGATAATTGCTTGGGCATTGGTAGCCCCATCACTTGTAATCTCATGCTTGGTTTCCAGTCCAGTTCGTTCAACAGCCGATGTAATCACCCCACCTGGTCGAACTTCCTTGACATACTTGAGATTGATTTTCTTGGGAATATATTGGGTCAAAAAATCCGCTCCCATGACCTCAAAAATCCAGTCCAAGTATTTACTGTTATTGACATGACCATTCATATCCAAATCGTAAAAACGGACATGGTAATCCTTGCTGATTGATTCGTTCAAGGACTCATACTTTGGCCCGCGGATAAGTTTTTTATCAAAATCAGACTGGTAAGGAGCCACAATCTCAGGCTCGACAACATGAACTCTTCGACTGTCTCGGTCCATGAGAACAAAGGTCGCCATCATGTGAATGAGCTCCTGCCCCGTTTCATCATAAATGGTAAAGCGACGGTAGCAAAAAAGTCGATTATAGCTCAAAGCTTCCGTTTCGATGGTAATTTCTTCCGCAAAGCGAGGCAAACGAACCACCTCAATATCGTATTCTGTGATAATCCAGACCAGATTATAGTCTTCCAAAATGGCCTTATCACTAACTCCTAACTCAATCGACTGCATCCCTGAAACTTGCAGGGATAGCAAAATCACATCTGGAAGCTTGATATGACCGTTCATATCAGCCATATCAAAAGGAATTTTCATTTTCATTTGATAAGTTAAGCCCATCATCCTACTCCAAAATAAATCGTTCTGCTACAGTGTCTCCTAAAAAGAGACCTCTTTTTGTCATGCGCACGCGATCACCCTCTATTTGCATGAGACCTTGTTGTACCAAGTCTCTGACAATTTCTCCATAAAGTCCATCAAAAGACCGTCCAAATTTTTCCTCAAATCTCATCATGGAGACTCCTGATTTCTTGCGGAGACCTAGGAACATTTCTTCTTCCATTTGCTCCTTTTGACTCAGGTGCTCTTCTGTGATGCGAGCGTTGCCTTCCTCAACTGCACTGAGATAATGACGAATCGGGCCGTGGTTTTTATAGCGAACACCATTGACATAGCCAGATGCCCCAGCACCGATGCCATAGTATTCAGCATTGTCCCAGTACATGAGATTGTGGCGACTTTCAAAACCGGGTTTGGAGAAATTGGAAATCTCATAATGTTCAAAACCAGCTCGCTCTAGCTCTGCAATGATGTACTCAAACATCTCCGCTTCCAGTTCCTCTTTAGGCAGAGGCAATTTCCCTCGTCGCATACGATTCATAAAGACCGTATGATTTTCCAAAATCAAGCTATAAAGGCTCATGTGGGGAATATCCAGTCCAATGGCCTTAGCCACATTTTCCTTGACCTGCTCCATGGTCTGACCAGGCAGTGCATAGATCAAATCGATTGAGATATTGTCAAAACCAGCCAGTTTCAGACGGTCGAGATTTTCATAAATATCCTTCTCCAAATGACTGCGCCCAATCTTTTTCAGCATCTTATCATCAAAGGTCTGCACGCCTAGCGAAACACGATTGACAGCCGAGTTCTTCAAAACAGCAATCTTATCCGCATCCAAATCGCCTGGATTAGCTTCAATGGTCAACTCTTCTAAGACAGACAGGTCCAAGTTTTTAGTCAAGCCCTTCAATAATACCTCCAGTTGCGAAGCTGACAAAGCTGTCGGTGTGCCACCACCGATATAGAGGGTTCGCAACTTTTGAATATCATAAGATTGAAACTCTTCTAACAGATGTTCCAAATAACTATCTACCGGCTGATTCTTGATAAAAACTTTTGAAAAGTCACAATAATAACAAATCTGGGTACAAAACGGGATGTGCACATAGGCTGACGTTGGTTTTTTCTGCATAGTACTTATTATACCACAAAGACACGCTACGAGAAAAAAATCACCATCCCCAGACACATAGTCCGTCCAGAGATGGTGATGGTTTATTCTTCTGTTATGTCAATAACAATCTCTTCTGATTCATCAAGAGTTTCGGCCTTTTCTTGCCATTGCTCCTTGAGATTATTGAATCGATCTTTTGATGCTTCTGTCGCTTGGCGAGCACATGATTTGGCTTGAGCAAGTACACTGTCCACAGTGATTTCACCTGACTCAACCTGTTCTTTGGTTTTAAGAACAAAATCTGTAGCCTGCTCCTTAACTTCTGTCAGTTTTTCACAGACCTGCTCCTTGGCATACTCAGGATCTTCTCTCAAATCATCTAGAAAATCTTGAGCCTGACTGCAAACTTGTTTGCCCTTGTCGCTTGTTAAAAACAAGGCAAGAGCTGCACCTGAAACGGTTCCTAAAAGGATTGAGGATAGTTTACCCATAAGGATTCTCCTTTTTTATTTTTTGAAAAATTTACTTGCAAGACGAAGAGCTGACAAACTTGCACCAGTCTTAAATGTTTTTGAACCAGCTGATGAAGCTTTCTTACTCAATACACGCGCATGATCATTGAGATCTGAAACAGATAGAGATAAATCTGCAACAGCACTAAAGAGTGGATCAATCGTTGCTACCTTGACATTAATATCATCTGCCAAGACATTGACCTTAGCCAGCAATTCATTGGTATGATGCAAGGTCACATCCACATCTGAAGTTAAGGTTTTAATCGTCTTCTCTGTTTCATCGATAACACGTCCAAGCTTTTGTACAGTAATGATTAGATAGACTAAAAAGACAATCAAAGCAAGGGCTACAAGAATATATGCAACTTCTAACATTTAATTTTCCTCCTCTGTAATATAGTAAGGGGCCTTCTTTCGATTTTGATATAGAATGATAAAAATACCCAGTCCGATAAGAACAACTGAAAGCCATTGAGATACTCGAAGTCCAAAGAACATGAGGCTATCTGTCCGCATACCTTCGATGACCATGCGACCGAAACCATACCAAATCAAGTAGAAAGCAGTAATATGACCTCGTCTGAGGCTCTTCCATTTTCGTCTAAAAATCAGAATCAAGGCAAAGCCAAGTAGATTCCATAGAGATTCATAAAGGAAGGTCGGTTGACGGTAGCTCCCCTCAATATACATCTGGTCACGAATAAAGCCAGGTAGATAATCCAGATTATCCACTGCTGCACCATAAGCTTCTTGGTTAAAGAAATTACCCCAGCGGCCTAGACTTTGGGCAATCATGACGCTAGGTGCCGCAATATCTAGAAAATCCCAAGTATTGATGAGTTTACGATCAGCAAAGATATAGAGGACAAGAGCCCCAGTTATCAAACCACCGTAAATGGCCAAACCACCATTCCAAATGGCAAAAATCTCTCCTAAATTCTGACTATAGTAATCAAAACGGAAAATAACATAGTAGAGACGAGCTCCTAAAATAGCCAAGGGAAAGGCTATCAAGATGAAATCTAAAATATCGTCTGGTATGATCTTCTTTCTAGGCGCTTCTTTCATGGTCAAATAAACCGCAAGAATCAAGCCTGTCACAATACACAAGGCATACCAACGAATGGCTATAGGGCCTAGATGAATAGCAATTGGATCAAGCATTAGGCACCTCGTTCTGAGCAATGAGATTTGTCAAACGTTCTTCGAATAAACGCGTCGCATCAAAGCCCATTTCCTTGGCACGATAATTCATGGCAGCTGCCTCAATCACGACAGAGATATTACGACCAGTTTTAACTGGAATGCGGATACGAGGAATGCCTACGCCAGAAATTTCTATTTCCTCGGCATTGTTTCCAAGACGATCAAAAGTCTTATGCGTATCGTAATTTTCCAGGTAAACGGCTAGCTGGACTTGTGAAGAATCCTTGACCGCACTCGCACCGTAGAGACTCATAACATCGATAATCCCAACACCACGAATTTCAATCAAATGTTTCAAGATTTCAGCTGGTTCACCCCAAAGGGTAATCTCGTCCTTGGCAAAGATGTCTACGCGATCATCTGCTACCAAGCGGTGACCACGTTTGACAAGCTCTAGACCTGTCTCACTTTTACCAATTCCACTATCGCCCTGAATCAAGACACCCATACCATAGATATCCATCAAGACACCGTGCACACTGGTACGTTCTGCCAAACGAGAATCCAAATAGCTAGATAACTCTCCAGACAATCGACTGGTCGCCGTACGGCTAGTTAAAATAGCAATCTTACATTCTCTAGCTGCCTTTAGCATCTCCTCAGGAACCACCAAACCACGAGCAACAATAACCGCAGGTGTCTCAGGTAGAAACATTTTTTTCAAGACTTGGTAACGGTTGTGAGAGGACATCGAAACGAGATAGGACCACTCCTTCATTCCCAAAAGTTGAATCCGCTCAGGCGTATAATAGTCAAAATAGCCCGTCATTTCAAGACCAGGTCGCGTAATGTCCGCGGTATTAATTTCCTTTTCAAGTAATTCTGGTTCGCCATAGACAATGTCTAGTCTAAGCTTTTCAATCACTTCTTTTACTAAAACCGACATCATTTCCTCCTTCAAATGAGTTCTTCTTTCTATTATATCAAATTGTAGGAGGATATTTGAGATTTTTGCAGGCTTTGTAGTATTTATTTAAAAGAAAAAGACTAGATTTCTCTAGCCTTTCATTTCTAATTAGAATTTTTTACGTTTACGAGCTGCTTCTGATTTACGTTTACGTTTTACAGAAGGTTTTTCATAGAATTCACGTTTGCGTGTTTCTTGAAGAGTACCAGCTTTAGTAACCGCACGTTTGAAACGACGAAGTGCGTCGTCAAGAGATTCATTCTTACGTACTACTGTTTTAGACATTTTTTTCACTCCCTTCAAGTTCAAGATCTACTCTATTTTACACGTAAAAGGAATAATTGTCAAGAAAAAACTGCCATAAACTTATATTATCTTCAATTTTAATCTTGTTGTTAATCTTGTTAAAATTGATTAACATTTATAGATGGAAATGATATAATAGTGACACATATTGATTAGCAAAAATTAGTATTATTTAGAAGTGAATCTATAACATGAAAAGAATCATAAAAATTTGCCCTGTGGTCAGTATTTTAGTTGTAATTTGTTTATTGCTAGGAATTCTTACTACCTTTTTGGGAAGTGTAATGTATGACTTATTTGCATTTCATTCAAAGCCAATTTATTGTTGGCAATACTTTAGTGGTACATTTATGCATGGAAGTAAAGAAGCACCAGTATGGTTTATATGGTTTCATTTAGTTTTAAATACTTTAATGTTACTTCCTTTTGGTGGGCTATTGGAGTATAAAAGGGGATCAAAATATGTATTTTTAGTTTTTATTACTTCTATGGTAATATCTTCAATTGTATTCCATATATTAACACAGAATCAAGAAATTCAGGCATCGGGTATCTCTGCTATCGGCTATGCTTTTGTAACGGGTGGGGTGATGAATATGTTTAGTATATGGAAAAATTTCAATTTAGGATTAAAATTATTTTATATCCTTTTAATCGTTCTATCTCTCACCATGCTTCTACCAAATATAACAGGCTGGATTTCAACCTTTCTTCACATGTCAGGAATTGCCAGTTATATCATGGTTTCCAGCATCAACAACTATCGACTGTCTTAATAAAAATCGTATAGTATCATAAAAAATAGTCAATACGATTATATCACAGTTTACAGACATTTAATAATTTTCTATTGGATACCTTTTTATATGAAATATCGACAATTGTTACGGGAATTTACAGAAAAATTTCTTTTAGCAGGATAGTGAACATTTGAAGTAAAAAACCACTCACTCCAAAGAGCAAGTGGTTTTTATACTTTTTATTTTTCAAGTAAGCTGAGCGCTTCTGCATCTGCAATAATCGTCACATCTGGGTGGTTTTGTAGGCTACTTGCTGGTAAGTTCTCAGTCACTGTACCAGACACGGTTCCAGCAATGGCTTCTGCTTTCGACTCACCGTAAGCAAAGAGAAGGATTGACTTGGCATCCAAGATATTTTTAATCCCCATTGAAATGGCTTGGGTTGGAACGTCTTCAATCTTGTCAAAGAAACGTGCGTTTGCTTCAATAGTAGACTGGTCAAGTTCGACTAGGTGTGTTTGACTGTCAAATGGAGTACCAGGTTCATTAAATCCGATATGTCCATTGCGACCGATTCCCAAGATTTGGAGGTCCACTGGATGGTCAGCTAAAATTTGGTTGTAGCGTTCAACTTCAGCTTCAGCATTATCCTTAACCCCACGAGGCAAGAAACTTTCTTTAAATGGTTTTTGGTTGAACAAGTTTTCTTGCATGAAGTAACGGTAAGACTGTGGATTGTCTCCATCAAGACCTACATACTCATCAAGGTTGACACTGGTTAGATTTGAAAAATCAAGGTCACTCTCAACAATTTCCTTGTAAAATTCAAGTGGGCTACTTCCTGTAGCAAGTCCTAGGGTTTGAGCGCCATTGGCTAATTTTTCCTTCAAAATCTCAAAAGCAACTTTTCCACCTTCGATTTGATTTTCAACTTTAATAACTTTCATCTTTTCATCCTCCGCTTTAATCTATATTTATTATATGGTATAGACCAATTTTTGTCAAGTGAAAACGATTTAATTTTCAAAAAAAGAGCGACTATACTTGAAACATGTTATAATGGATAGGATTAGAACTTAGAAAGAATGAATAGATATATGAATACAGCTGATTTTGATTTCCACTTACCCGAGGAATTGATTGCCCAAACGCCCCTTGAAAAACGAGATGCCTCTAAACTCCTCATTGTCAACCGTGAGACGGGAGAAATGCAGGATAAACACTTCCACTCCATTATTGATATGCTGGAACCTGGTGATGCCCTCGTTATGAACGACACCCGCGTTCTCCCTGCCCGCCTCTATGGTCAAAAGGAAGAAACAGGAGGCCATGTGGAACTTCTCCTGCTCAAAAATACTGCTGGAGATGAGTGGGAAGTTCTGGCTAAACCCGCCAAACGCCTCAAGGTCGGCACTCGCGTTTGCTTTGGTGACGGCCGTCTCAGCGCTGTCGTTACGGAAGAATTGACTCACGGGGGCCGCATTGTCCGCTTTGAATACCAAGGAATTTTCCTAGAAGTTTTAGAAAGTCTGGGTGAAATGCCTCTACCGCCTTATATCCATGAAAAACTGGATGACCGTGAACGCTATCAAACCGTTTACGCCAAGGAAAGTGGCTCTGCTGCTGCACCTACTGCTGGTCTTCACTTCACCAAAGAACTGCTAGCAGAAATCCAAGCTAAGGGTGTTCATCTAGTCTATCTGACTCTTCATGTCGGACTCGGAACCTTTAGACCCGTTTCAGTTGACAATCTGGACGAACACGAAATGCACTCAGAATTCTACCAACTTTCTGAGGAAGCTGCTACCACCCTTCGATCTGTCAAGGAAAATGGAGGCCGTGTCATCGCTGTCGGAACCACTTCTATCCGCACCTTGGAGACTATTGGTTCCAAGTTTGATGGGCAAATCCAAGCAGATTCTGGCTGGACCAATATCTTTATCAAACCTGGCTATGAATGGAAGGTTGTGGATGCCTTCTCAACCAACTTCCACCTGCCAAAATCAACTCTGGTCATGTTGGTTTCTGCCTTTGCCGGCCGTGAATTGGTCTTAGATGCCTACCACCATGCCATTCAAGAACACTATCGCTTCTTTAGTTTTGGCGATGCCATGTTTATCTATTAATTGTCATAATCAAAAAGCGCATATTATCAGGTATTATAAAACCTTGATAGTATGCGTTTTGTAATGGATAGAAAATGAGTTAATTTATTCTCAAGCTCGGATCTTTCAAACTCTGAACACTGGCATTGATCACCGCACCGACAATCAAAATCTTAGCGATAAGAATAAACCAGAACATCATGACCACCACGACGACGGAACTGAAAAAACGCACGTCCACTAGGTGATTGACATAATTGTTAACATAGACTGAAAAGATATTGAGCAGTAAGGCCAGAGTTAACAAAACAAAGGCACTACCTGGTAATACAGAGCGAATCCGTCGAACCTTAACATTAGGCAGGAAATAATAAAGCATGACCAAGATTGCAAAAATCAAAGCATAGACCAAGGGACCTGTTAGATCTTGCAGATAATCAAAGAGAGGACTATCCGATTTCCAGTAACTTTTGATAAGGTTGAGGAGCATGCGACCAAAGACACTGAGAAATAGAGCTAAGGCAAAGAGAATCTGCAAGCCAAAACTGACAAACAAACTCATGAGCTGATGGGAAATCATCCCACGATTTTTAGCTACTCCGTAAGCTTTATTAAAGGCTTTCTGTAGGAAATTCATGGATTTTGAAAAGGTCCAGAGGGCTGATAAAACCGCAAAACTCAATAAGCCTGTTGACGGTTGGGTCAGCACTTCTGTAATAATCTTTGCCACCACATCATACATGCTTTCCGGCAAGAATTCATTGACAACCTTTAAAAAATTAGAAACTGGAATCCGAAAATAAGGGAGGATATTAACGACCACCAAAAGAAGTGGAAAAATCGAAATCAACCAATAGTAGGCTACTGCGACACTGGTCAACTCACTATCTGATGCTTGATAATAATGCAAAAAAGCTTTTAATAAGGGCTTATCTATCAGCTCTTTCCACCACTTTTTCATGTCACACTCCTTCACTTATAATCTTATACTCAATGAAAATCAAAGAGCAAACTAGGAAGCTAGCCGCAGGCTGTACTTGAGTACGGTAAGGCGACGCTGACGTGGTTTGAAGAGATTTTCGAAGAGTATTAACTAATTTCTTCTTACCAATTCCACCATATCATAAGGCAGGGTATTGGCAGCTTCTTTCAGAGAATAGTTCTCTAAGTTATTCACATTTTGTCGTAACTTCTTGGCATACTTGGTCGTAATCAATCGTTTTTCTTCATATTCGAAAATCAACTTGCGCTCCAGATAATATCCTCTCAGCATTTCATCGATATTGTTGGGCTTGACGCGATTGATAACCCGTTCGACAAAGGCACCACTTGTGATAATAGCTGTTTCTCGGAGGCGAGAATCCTGCATGAAGCTGATTAAAGAACTCTTATAAACCCCTTTAAGGTTCTCCAGACTTTCGATAATCATCTCTGTATTTTCTAGATAGAGCTCTGCAATTTGATCATAGTCAAGGGCTCTAAGTTTCTGTGATTCTTCATTTCTCCAACTGCGGAAGGTCTTGCCTAAGGTAAAGACTTCGTGTAGGAGAAAACGTAAAATTCGCAAGGAAACAAGGAAATAATAGGTCAATCGTGAAGCAAACTTGCGATTGATACTTTGTTCCATGTTTTTCAGATAACGTTGGTAGACTCGATAGGCACGCTCACTCATCTTGCCTTCTTCGTAGGCCTGTTCTAGACCATCACTTTCAATACTGAGGATGAGAAGTTTCAAGGCCTCCCAATCCTCTTGAGCCCCCTTATTTTCTTGGCTCAGGATGAGATTTTCGATACGTCCATGGTAATTGTCAATGGCTGCATAGAGAGGGAGCTTATTTCTGGTGCCTTCCAACTCTTTTTCCAACTCTAGCGTTACTTCATTCAAAATAGCGATATGCATGAGATAATCCTTGCTTTCTTCCTGTTCATCAGAAAGATGAGGCAAGACCAAGAGACCTGTTAAAAAGCTTACCAGCGTCACACCTGCGACAAGGAAAAGCAAGAGAGGATACTCCTGCTCTAAATCACTTGGTATCAAAAGAATCGTAGCAATCGACACGGTTCCCTTGACACCTGAGAAGGTCAAAAGAAGCATGTCCTTCATATACTTATTTAGCTTTTTCTTGAGACGTCTGGTTCTATAGGCATAGTAGCCATAAATCATGACAAAACGAATAGCAAAGAGGACAAAGGTTAGGGCGACAAGAGATACCAATAAAAGTAAGGGATTATAGATTGGATTGGTCAAGATAGGTTCTGCTATCATTTCCAACTCCATCCCTAAAATCACAAAGACAGAACCGTTGAGCATAAAGTTCACTGTGTGCCAGACCGTCTCGGTCACCGTATCCACTTGAGCTTCGAGAAGCGTAATTTTCTTAAAACGGCTTGCCTTTAAAATTCCAGCAACCACAACAGCAATAATCCCTGAAACGTGGACTTCTTCTGCCAGGAAGAAGGTCACCAGGGGTAAACTCAATTCTAATAAAAGTTCGCTGGCAATATCCGTTGCTCTCACACTTAGCAAGAAACTATGGAGGAAACGGTTGGTCATGGCTGTTAAAAAGCCAATCAAAAAACCGCCTAGTATTGAAAAGATGAGCGAACTACTCGCTTGCCCAAGGGAAAAGGCCCCAGTTGTCCAAGCTGTCAAAGCTACCTGAAAGGCAACCAAACCTGATGCATCATTCAAGAGTCCTTCACCCTTAAGGATATTGGACACACGCTTAGGAAAGCTAAAACGCTCCGAAAGAGAAGCAAAAGCCACCAAGTCCGTAGGCCCAAGGGCTGCCCCAACAGCCAAACAAGCTGCCAAGGGAAGGCTGAGCCAAAGAAGATGGGCCAAGCCACCCAAACTCAGGGTCGAGATGAAAATCACTGGAAATATGAGATAAACAATGATTCGCCAGTGTTTTAAAATAGCCGTAATATCTGCTTCCTCTGACTCTCGGAAAAGCAAGGGCCCGATAACCAAGGCCAAAAACAACTCCGTATTGAGATGAAAATCGGTATTGGGTAAAAAGAGACCAATCACAATTCCCAAAAGAATTTGCACCAAAGGAAGAGGTAAAAAGGGCAGGAGCTTATTGGTTGTACTTGAGACAATCAAGACCAGTAAAAATAGGATGAGGTAAATCAGTAATTCCACGCACGACCTCCTTAATCTTTTTTACAACAAGATTCAAACATCTCCTTCTGCTCTTTGATTTTTTGGTCAATCTTGGAACAATCCTTGTGCTCAATTTTTCTCTGGCACCGTTCCATTTCAAGAGCAACTAATTTTTTCTTGATTTTAAGCATTTTTTTGCTCATATGCGCTTGGTCTAGCACTCCCACTGCTCGTTCGTGGTGGGTTGATTCGACAAAATTCTGGCGCATGGCATCCAGCTTTTCACGTAGGTATTGTTTATCCATGTCTATATCTCTCTAATTTTTCAATCATTACTAAAAATGGTGGGTTGTTAACTTGATTAAGAGTTCGGTAAATGGCAGCTGTGTACTCTTGTTGGTTCAACTGACTAACAAAATCCAAGACAGCATCCCTCTCGAGGTCGCCTCCTTCATGACCATAGTAGATCATGATAGCAATCCGTCCCCCTTTGACAAGCAAATGACACAGCTTTTCTAATGCTTCAATCGTTGTCTGAGGTCGGGTAATGACGGATTTATCAGCAGACGGCAGATAGCCCAGATTAAAGATCCCTGCCTTGGCTTCAGTCACAAACTGGTCCAGTATCTCATGACCTTGCAAGATTAACTGGGCATTTGTCAGGCCAGCCTGATGCAAACGCTCTTGGGTCTTTTCCAAGGCTTGTTCCTGAATATCAAAAGCATAGACTTGCTTGGCTAGCTTGGCTAAAAAAAGCGTGTCATGACCATTTCCCATTGTCGCATCCACTACGATATCATCCTGAGTCACTACCTCAGCCAAAAAATCATGTGCCATCTCAAGTGGTCTTTTCATTTTCAAACTCCTGTTTTACAGCCTTGCATCCTTGAACGCTTCCGCGACGTCGCATCTCCATCTCAATGCTGTTGAGAACTTCCCATTTATTGAGGCTCCACATAGGACCAATCAGCATATCTCTAGGTGCATCTCCTGTGATTCTATGGATGACAATATGCTTGGGAATGATCTCCAATTGGTCGCAGATGACCTTGACATATTCATCCTGGCTCATCAACTGCAAACGTCCTTCGTGATAATCTCGTTGCATACGTGTATTGGTCATTAGGTGAAGTAAATGCAGTTTAATTCCTTGAATATCATTATCGGTGACACAGCGGCGGACATTTTCAATCATCATATCATGGGTTTCACCAGGCAAGCCATTGATAAGATGGGAAACAATCTCAATCTTGGGATACTTTCTCAAACGCTTGACCGTTTCCACGTATAATTCATAAGAGTGGGCGCGGTTAATCAGGTCAGAGGTTGCTTCATAAGTGGTCTGCAAGCCCAATTCTACCGTCACATGCATGCGTTCCGATAACTCAGCCAAATATTCAATGGTTTCATCTGGTAAACAGTCTGGCCGCGTTCCAATATTGATTCCTACTACACCTGGCTCATTGATAGCCTGCTCATAGCGCTCTCGGATGACTTCCACCTTTTCATGGGTGTTGGTAAAATTTTGAAAATAAACCAGATACTTCTGAACATCAGGCCACTTACGGTGCATAAAGTCAATTTCCTTATAAAATTGCTCACGGATAGGCGCGTCCGGTGCTACGATAGCATCTCCAGAACCTGAAACCGTACAAAAAGTACAGCCTCCATGAGCCACAGTTCCATCACGATTGGGACAGTCAAATCCCGCATCAATAGGGACTTTAAAGGTCTTTTCTCCAAAGAGTTTTCGATAATAATCATTCAAGGTGTTATAAGATTTCATAACTTTCATTATAACAAAAAACAACCACAATCTCAAAAGCCTGACTTTCCTATAAATTCCTCTGTTTCTCATTTCCATTAGAGATTTTTTATGATACAATATGGATATGATTTTAATGAAATTAGCATCTATTTTATTATTGATACTGACCTTAGTAGTCTGCATTATCATAACCAAACTTTTTAGATTAAAAAAACTAGGACGAAACTTTGCGGATTTGGCTTTTCCAGTCTTGGTATTTGAGTATTACTTGATTACAGCTAAAACCTTTACCCATAATTTCCTCCCTAGACTAGGCCTAGCCCTCTCTCTCCTAGCCATTATTCTCGTTTTTTTCTTCCTTTTGAAAAAACGTAGCTTTTACTATCCTAAATTCATCAAATTTTTCTGGCGTGCAGGATTCTTATTAACCCTTGTCATGTATATCGAGATGATTGTTGAATTGTTCTTAATGAAATAATTGAATCCCTAAACATTTTCTAGGGATTTTTGCTTTCTCTACAAAATAAGGTAGATAATAACACTATACAATTTTATACAAAGAAAATCCCTTAGAAACTTATATTCCAAGGGATTTATCTTCTATCTAAGACAAGAGTTTCTCTCCACTCTTTAACGATAACGAAAGTATCAAAATTTCTAGTCTTCTTTTTTACCTTTAGTGGCTACTAATCCTGCACTCAAACAGAGTAGAGCTAAACCTGCTGCTACTGTTTCTTGGCTTGTCACACTACCTGTATTTGGTAACTGGGCTTTATTAGTTTGACTAGCTTCACTTGGAGCAATTGGTTTTGTTTCTGCTTTTTCTGACACTTGTGGTTTTGTATCTACCGGCTGTACTGGTTTCGTTGTTTCACCAGCTGTACCGACTTCTATGATGCGATCCTGAGCCATAACTTTATCATAGCTATCCTTTTCAGTTCGCTTACCATTTTCAACCTCGATTAAGTGAACACGGACTCCTTGTTTTCCTTCTTGAAGAACACGGGTTTCACCTAGATACAACTTATCAGACTTACGTTCCTGAACCTTGAAATCGATTGTTTCTTCTTCAATTACAAGTTCTGGTCTGTTAAGCACAAGATTTTTCACTTCGTCTTCTGGAAGAGAGGTGCCTGGTTTGGTTCCAACTTCCACGATACGATCTTCTGCAGCGACTTTATCGTAAGTTTCTTTAAGCTGACGTTTTCCATTTTCCACTTCAATCAAGTGAACACGGACGCCTTGTTTTCCTTCTTGGAGGACACGGGTTTCACCTAGATACAACTTATCAGACTTACGCTCCTGAACCTTGAAGTCAATGGTTTCTTCTTCGATTACAAGTTCTGGGCGATTCAGAACAAGATTTTTCACTTCGTCTTCTGGAAGGGCGGTGCCTGGTTTCGTTCCAACCAAGACGATGCGGTCTGTCGGTGCCTCTACCACTTCATGGAGTTTTTCTGCCTTACTTCCATCAGAATTAATTGCTGTAAAGATACGTTCCTTACCAACTTTTCCTTCTTGTTCTACACGAGTCTCACCTAGATAAAGTGTTGAATCTTTTTTCTCAACTGTCTTGTAGGCCAAATCGTTTTCAACAAATTCAAGTTTTGGAAGTTCCTCCTGTACAGCAGCAACTGTCTTCTCAGAAACTGGTTTTTCCTTAGTCAACTGGATACGGTATTCCTTAACTTGTTTTCCACTTTCTGAAACGAGGCGAACAAGTACTGGGAGGCTGTCTTCTCCACTATCTACAACTGTTGAAGCTACTTGATTGGTTTCTTCAACTGAGACTTTTGGACGTTGACCTTTATAGGTAATTTGATAATCTTGACGATTTTCAGCGAAATCAGGAAGTTCTTTTCCATCTACAAGAATCTTCGATTGAGTACTTTCTTGAGGCAATTCGCTTGGTGCAAGGAAGGTCATCTCAATCATCGCAACACCGCTCTTATCTGCTTTACGCTCCATACGCCATCTCATGGCTTTAGCTTTGACAGCTTTAAATGTTACGTTGATTTCATCACCAGCTGCAATGTCTTTATCCACACGATAAGGAACAGCTTCCCAATTTTCTGGATTGTTAAATGGATGGCCTGATTCGTATGCTTGGTAGTTTGAATAGTAGGTCGGCACTTCAAAGTCTGGGCCAATATAACGTTCCAAAACAAGTTTAGATGGTGCATCTGTACCACTATCTGCAAAGAAGTGAAGTTTGGCTTGCGCAACAGTCCGCTCTACAATCTTACCATTTTCACGGAAGATGACGCCTGCTGATACTTCTGGATTGGTAGACGGTCTTGCAGACCAGTTTGTCCAACGACGATTTTCAGAGTGATCTCTATCATTGATATAGTCTACACGGTCATGAGAACTGTCGTCAATATCATTAGTTGCTGAAGCAAAGGCCTGGTTACTGTTTTCATCATAGTTAGGGTTATCTGAAAGAGCCTCACCAAGTTTATCTGTCACTCGTACAGTGAACTCTGCAGTAAGATTGCTACCAAGGACACGACCTCGAACAGTAAATTGACCTGCTTTTGTCAGATTTTCTGCTGGAACTTCTTCCCATTCAACTGTCAGGTCTTTTGTTTCGTAACCGTCTTTACCTGTGAAGTAAACAGGAACCTTAGTTGGCAATTCAAGTGCTTGACCTAGTTGCAACAAGCGAGCTTGTTTAACCGCAGCAACTGGTTTACGAGAAAGCAAGTCTTTATCCTTAGTGAAGTGCAGACGGTATTCTCCTAATATGTCGCCATTTTCAGCTTTCGCGATGACACGAACTGGCTCACCTTCACGAACACTTGGAACGACGGTAGCGAGACCATTGTTGCTGACACTTGCTGTTACTGCGGGAACTTTTCCATCTACAGACTCAAGGTAGTAGTCTGTCAAATCAGGGTTGAAGTTTGCTAAGTCTTTACCGTCAACTTGGATTCTTGTTTGTCCTTGTTTGGCTGCCGCAACTTGTTTCGCAAAGATTTGTACTTCTGTGATAGACGTTCCACGCTTATTATCTGCTTTAACCATGCGAATGCGAACAGCATAAGTTTCAACTTTATCAAAGCTAAAGTGATTCATTTCTCCAGCCGTAAGTTGAGCAGGAGCTTTTAGATTTGTAACAGGTTTCCAGTTAGCTGGATCGTTAAATACATGGTCTTCATTGGCTACAAAGCTAGGGTTTCTAGGAGCTGTTGGAACAGTCTTACCAACATAATACTCAATCACATAAGATTTCGGTGCACCGACTCCATGGTCTTCGTGGAATCCGACACTTAGATTATCAACGGAGCGTTTGCTCAAGATACCTGAATCTCCGAATAGGACACCGACTGAAGCTTCTGGATTACTACGATTCCAGTTTGTCCAACGATTGGCTGGTCGGTCATTAAAGGAAATCAATTTATCGTTGACATTTGAAACAGGGTCGGTTGGATTTGAATCTGAAGCAAAGGCAAGTGGCAATTCTGAACCGGTCCATTGGTCAGAAATATTTGTACCTTGCTCAGTTTGAGCAGATACGCGAACATGAAGTTTAGTTGTTAATTGAGTACCTTCTAAGCGACCATTAACTGTAAAGACACCTTCCTTAGCGTATTGCTCTGGACGAATCGCATCCCATGCAACCTTAGCTGATGAAACGTGGCCATTTGAATCATATGTACGAACGCTTTCTGGTAATTGTGGTGCTTCTGCGATTGGAGTTGTCACACTAACTTCTTCAACTGAAACGATACCTTCTACAGATACTTTAGCACGCGCTTCCAGGTCAGTTCCTTCAACTTTACCTAACACTTCAAAGCTTTGATAGTGGTCTAGTTTTTCTTTCGGAATAGCTTGCCAAGTGACTTTGTGAGCTTTAGGGAAACCTTTGTCATACTCAACCGTTACTGTTGACGGAAGAGTAGGTTCTTGGTGTAAATCTGTCACTACATTTACAGGACGGATGGATTGCGCAATCTTCTTCTCAGTATTTGCTTGTATAGTGAGATTGATTTGACCTGTAGCACCCTCATATTCAGCTTTCAGAGTAAGTGCTCCTGGTTTATGCAACTCAAGCATTCCTTTTCGGACTGCAACTTCCCCTTCACCGCTTGTAGAGAAGCTCACCTTATCAGCTGGTAATACAGCTTGCGTTCCATCTTGATAGTGAGCTCGAACCGACAATTTGACTGTTTGGTCTTCTTTGAGACCGTCAGCTTGCTCAACTTGTAAGCTCAAGTGGTCAATTTTCGGTGCTTCTTCAAGGAATTGAATTGCATAGGTTTGAAGAGGGCCACCATCTTTAGACTGAACAAAGATGCTTGCACGCATGCCGTTTGCTGCGCTTGCTTGAAGAACTGTAACATCAGCATTTTCAGCACTTGCTGTGACTTCTGGCAATTGGGCACCATAAGCAAGAGTGCGGTATTGCATCGGTTGTTGACTAGTAAGCCCTGTTACTGCCTCACCACCAACAGTAACAGTTGGCACTACAGGTGCTACAGCTTTTCCTTCTTCTACCACAAGGGTTGCATGAATAGTTTCTCCAGCTAACTGACCAGTCATTTGAATACGTGATCCAGCTACTGAAAGTTTGGCTTTATCTGCTTCCGCAATCTCCCAGCTATCTACTTCGTACTCTTGTACACTTCCATCGGTTACAAGTATTGACACATATTTATCTACAGTGTTCAAGTCTGCTCCTGGAGCAACACGTTTAACTGTTGGTAATTCTTTCGCAATTGCTAGAACCTCGACACGAGCCTCTACCTCACGTCCATTTGCTGTACCTTTAGCAGTCACAACTCCGGCTTGACTAACATCGACTTGAGACCAAGTTACTGGAAGTTTTTCACGACTACCATCGCTGTATACAAAACCTACTGTTTTCGGCATTTTTGGATCTTTACCGATTAATGTACGAACTCTTGCTACTTCTGTCCCCAAAACAGTCTTCTCTTGTCCTTCTTTTTTACCAGTAAAGACAGTTACTTGACTAGATTTCAAGAGATCTGAATGGGCCGTCAGTGTGAATTTACCTGCTTGTTCAGTTGATTTGACAATGGCAACACCTTTACCATTAAATGCTTTACGAATCCAAGAACCATCTGCTTGCGCCTTATAGCGTTCACGGCTGGCTTGTTCCCCGTTATCAACACCGACAAGTTGGCCCTGTCCGTGCAATTGGAAGCGAACCAGATTATTAGCAGTTGGTACTACATTCCCTTGGCTGTCAACGATTTCGTAGTAGATGTATGTCAAGTCTTTTCCATCTGCTGCGATTGCATGATCTTCTTTGATAAGACGAACAGCCGCTGGCTTACCAGCAGTCGTAATCTTATCTCGAGCAATTTCCTTGCCAGATTCATCACGAGCAATTGCTTCCAAGGTACCTGGTTGATAAGCAACTTTCCATTCAAGATAAAGTTCATTAGCATTAGCACCTTCTTGGTAAGTTCGTCCATCGCTAGTTTGTTTTTTGTTGAAAGTCTTAAGACCAAGAGATTTTCCATTCAAGAACAATTCTACACTTGCAGCATTTGAATAAGCACGTACAGGGATTTTATTTTCCGCGTCTGCTACATTGTCTATCAACTCTTTGTTTTCCCAGTTCCAGTGAGGAAGAAGGTGAACCATTGGTTTTTTCTTGGCAGAAACCCATTGACTTTGGTAAAGATAAAAGTCGTTTTTTGGAATACCTGCAGTATCTACGATACCAAAATAAGAGCTTTTAACCGGCGTGTTGTTTTGGTTGTGCCATGGTGTTGGTTCACCGATATAGTCCGTACCTGTCCAAATGAATTGACCAGCATAGCCAGCATTGTCACGGTCAAATGTCCATGAAGCAGTTGCTGTTTTCCCCCAACCAACACGGTCATTTCCATAATCTGACTGTTCATAGTTACGCCATGACTGATTACTTTGTACCCACTCACGCTCTGGGTGGAAGTAACTTCCTCTTGTACGCGTTGCTGAAGATGTTTCTGACCCATAAATCAACCAGTTTGGATGCTTAGCTCTAAGGGCTTTGTAATTATCTTCAGAGTAGTTAAATCCAACAGCATCGAGTTCATCAGCAATTTTTTCATGCCCACCGCTACCATTACCGAAACGGAACTTATCTGCTCCCATGGTAACATAACGAGTTTTATCAACATCCTTGATAACTTTGACTAGACGTTTAACAGTCGTTAGAGAATGAGGATCCCCATTTGCTTCACCGATTTCATTTCCGATTGACCACATAAAAACAGCAGGATTATTTTTGTCTCTCTCTACCATAGTACGTAAATCGTAGTCGGACCATTTTTCACCTTTTTTAGCCTCAGGATGGGTAGCATCTTTTTCAAAGAAACGTCCGTAGTCATAAGGTTTCTTTCCACCATACCAAGTATCAAAGGCCTCTTCTTGAACAAGTAAGCCAAGTTCAGCTGCAATCTGTAAAGTCTGAGGACTTGCTGGGTTGTGAGTCGTACGAATCGAATTCACCCCCATTTCCTTCATCTGTTTCAGTCTACGGTACTCAGCCTTGTAGTTTTCTTCTGCTCCAAGCGCTCCGTGGTCATGGTGCAAGGAAACTCCATGGAATTTAATGCGTTCACCATTCAAAGAGAAGCCCTCATTTGGAGTCCAGTTATAATATCGGTAACCAAACAGATCTTTCTTAGCATCAACTAATTGACCGTCCCGGTAAACACGTGTAACTAATTCATACAAGGCCGGTTTGTCATTTAAAACCGTCCAGAGTTTTGGTCTTTCAACTTCTAAAATCGCATCAAGACTAGTTACTTCATGTGCTTTCAAGGTACGGCTCTCTGTACGTACTAGACCTGTCACAGCCTGACCACCACGTTCAACGATTTGATATTCTGCTACAAGTTGATGGTCTTTGTCGTCCGTATTGATAATTTTGCTGGTCACATGAGTTTCAACCTTGCCGTGTTGCTGTTGTTCAAGTTTTGGTGTTAAGATGGTTGTCCCATTTTTCTCAACATGAACTTTATCTGTCACTTGTAAAGTCACATCACGGTAAATACCGCTACCTGAATACCAACGGCTGCTTGGTTGTTTGTTGACTGCATGAACAGCAATTACATTCTCACGTCCATCTTTGTTCAAATAGTTAGTGATGTCATATGAAAATTGGTTATAACCATTTGGGTAATGACCCACTAACTGACCATTGACATAAACTTGAGAATCCATGTAGACGCCATCAAAAGTGAGGCGAACATTTTTCTTGAGATCTTTTTCATCTAGTTTGAAAGTCTTGCGATACCAAGCTTCCCCACCGTTAAGCTGTCCACCTTCATTTTGTGCAGGAGATTCATGATCAAAATCATTAAAGATACTCCAGTCATGCGGTAAATCTAATTTTTTCCACGTAGATACATCTGCATCCGGTTTAATGGCTTCCTTAGAATTTGCATTGAGTTTAAAGTGCCAATTTTGGTTAAAATTCACTTTTCTGTCTTCAATCATTTGATTGACTTCTTCATTTGTCACAGCTTTAACATCTTCCTTGAGCGGTTTTTCTTGACTTGAAGCTTGTGATTCTATCTTTGGAGCTTTTTCTTCAGGTTTTGAAGACGCTTTTTCCTCTTTTAGAGTTACTGCTTTATCTTCTTTCTTCTCAGATGAAATAGACTCAGTTGCACTAGGTTGTTTTTGTGCTGTACTTTCAACTACATTTTTAGTTTCCAAAGCTTGATCAAGCTTTTCTTCTACTATAGGATTTTCGTCTTTAGGTTTCTCAGCAGTACGAGTAATAGGTGTTTCATCCGCATTAACTACAGATTCTCCAGCTATATTTCCTGCGAATAGAACTGCACAAGTTCCAATCATTACTGAGCAAGCTCCTACAGCAAACTTACGAATGCTATAGACTCTTTTCCGATTCCAATGGCTTTTTTCCATAAAATCCTCCTTTTAGTAATCGCTTTCATTTTTATGTAAGCGCATACTTTTACTAGTCTTTTACCCTTATTTTATTAAATAATATAGGAATTTTCAATACTCTAGCATATAAAATAATATTTTTGATTGTTTTTTCTAAAATTTGTAGAAGAATTTTTAAAAAACTGAATGTAGTTTTAAAAGAAAAAATACTTATTAACCTTTAAATTAAAAGAAGTAAAAAAGTCCCTTTAAAAGGAACTTCTACTATTTATAATTAAAAGTTTCCCCTGCCAGCTTATCAGCTAGCTTTGGAAAAAGAGTATAAAACTTATGGGCTAGGTTCAACAACATCGGGAGATTGAGTTCTCGTTTGTTTTTTCCTATAATCTTGACAATCTTTTTAGCCACTGCATCTGGTTTCAACAGGAAGCGTTCAACCGACTTGAGATAGCTTCCATCTGGGTCGGCTTGGTCGAAAAATCCTGTGCGGATTGGTCCTGGATTGACAGTCGTTACGTAAATACCATAAGGCATCAGTTCGAGGCGTAAGGCATTTGAAAAACCAATGGCCGCAAACTTGGTAGCAGAGTAGAGACTAGACTTACCAGTAGCGATCAAACCTGCCATGCTAACAATATTGATGATATGGCCTTTTCGACTTTCCTTCATTCGAGCCGCAAGGCGACGAGATAGATTCATCAAGGCAAAGGTATTAACCTCGAACATCTGATGAATATCTTGGTCAGAAATCTGGTCAAATTCCTCAAAAATCCCGTAACCAGCATTGTTTATCAAGACATCAATCTTGCCATAACGGAGATAGAGGTCTGCTACCAGAGTTTCTAAGGCTGAATCATCGGTAATATCGATTTCAATCAATTCTGCACGGGGATGGTTTCCGTAGAGTTGGGCTAATTTTTCCTTATTTCTACCAAGCAAGATGAGTTGGTCGTTTTGCAAGAATTTGACCATTTCTTGGGCTAGGCCACCGCTAGCTCCAGTAATGAGAATAGTAGGCATACTTATCCTTTCCCAATCTTTTAGATTTCCACTTCTTCCAAGTCTTTGACCACATGGACATTTTCAAAAATCGTTGCCGCATCTTTCTTGAGCTTGCTGATATCTTTTGAGAGGAAACGGGCACTGATATGGTTAAGCAAGAGGCGTTTAGCACCTGCTTCTACCGCTACTTGTGCAGCTTGCATGTTAGTAGAGTGGCCATGGTTACGAGCAATTTTTTCATCACCCTTGCCATAAGTTGATTCATGGACAAGGACATCGGCATTGACAGCCAGACGCACACTGGAATTGGTTTTTCTAGTATCACCTAGAATGGTAATAATCTTACCAGGACGTGGCGCTGAGATATAGTCTGCTGCCTTGATTTCAGTTCCGTCTTCCAAAACAACATCTTGGCCGTTCTTGATTTTCCCAAAAAGTGGGCCAAATGGGACACCAGCTGCCTTTAATTTTTCAGCATCCAAGGTCCCTTCTAGGTCCTTTTGCATGACACGATAGCCAACGCAGAAAATAGTGTGGTCCAGCTCCTCTGCATACACCGTGAATTTATCGGTTTCAAGGATTTTTCCTAAAGAATCTTGGTCAAACTCATGAAAATGAATACGGTAAGGCAGGCGCGAACCTGACACACGAAGACTGGTTAAGACAAATGACTTGATTCCTTGCGGTCCATAGATTTCCAAATCTGTCTGCTCTTCATTGGCCTGAAAGGCACGGCTAGAAAGGAAACCTGGTAAGCCAAAAATGTGGTCTCCATGTAGGTGGGTGATAAAGATTTTGCTGACCTTCCGTGGTCGAATTGTGGTTTCCAGAATGCGATTTTGCGTACCTTCTCCACAGTCAAAGAGCCAGACTTCGTTAATCTCGTCCAAGAGTTTCAGAGCGAGACTTGAAACGTTGCGGGCTTTAGAGGGCTGACCAGCCCCCGTTCCTAAAAATTGAATATCCATTCGATACTTTCTAATTAATCAATATATAACATGGCTGTGCGATTTTCCGATCGGAAATAGCGCTTGCCAGAAAAAGCTGTAGCTTCCTGTAATAACTCCTCTTGGCTGTAACCTTTAAGACGCTTGCGACCATCAGCCAAGCTTTCCAAATCAGTCAAAGCTGTGAGACTCTCTACGCTAACAACTTCCTCATCTCCGACAGCCTTCATGTAAATCTTACCAGACTCCTCAAAGACCAGCTGATGGGGGAAAATTTGCGCAATTTCAAAGAGCAAGTCATCTGAAATCTTCTCTTCATTCTCAGAAAAAATCCGACCCAGACCCTCACTCTCATAGCAAAAACCAAAGGATTTACCAGACAGATTAAGCCGAATAAAAGGCTTATTTTCTAGAGTGAAACTAGGTTCAGCATTGTAAAGATTCAGTTCCTGACTGAGTTCCGCAAAATAATCCGTCGCAGCCTCAGGACTTTTTTTCTGGTAGAGTTCTGCAAAGTAAGCATTGACCACGCTAGGCGGAGGAGTGATCAGTGCCAACTGCTCTTGCTCTGTTCTACCAGCTAGAAGTTGATCCAGATAGACCTTATCCAGACTTGTATAGCCCCCATATTTTAGAGCTAAGGTTTTGATATCAGTCATAAAATTCTTCTAACCTCCATTTGTTTTTCTCGGAAATGTAGCCTCTAATCACTTCGCCGTCATCTTGATAATCACGTTCTTCAAGAATCGCAACACTTTCTAAATCATGAATCTTGTAGGATTTAGAGAAGGGCACACGCAGGGTAAAGGATTCAAAAATATCCTTGATTTTCTCTAAAAATAGAGCTTGCAACTTCTCACGACTATCCTCAGATTTGGCAGAAATAAGAGCGTATGGCGTTTGGGTCGGCATGAAATCCTCCACCAAATCCGCTTTATTATAAAGTGTCAGGCGAGGAATATCTTCCATGTCCAGATCTTTCATGATGGATAGAACTGTTTTTTCATGCTCCTCGTGGTAAGGATTGCTGGCATCGATAACATGAACCAGAAGGTCCACATGCTTGCTTTCTTCCAAGGTCGACTTGAAACTGGACACCAACTCTGTCGGCAAATCTTGGATAAAACCCACGGTATCTGTCAAAGTTACTTGAAGATTGCCTCCCAGATGGATACTCTTGGTCGTCGCATCCAGAGTCGCAAAGAGCTCGTCTGCTTCATACTGGGTCTTACTGGTCAAGGTGTTCATGATGGTTGACTTCCCAGCATTGGTGTAACCAATCAAACCAATCTTGAAGGTGCTTGACTCCAAACGTTTTTCTCTGACAGTCGCCCGATTTTTCTCAACCACCTTGAGCTGGCGCTCGATATCCGTGATTTGGTTGCGAACGCTACGACGGTTCAGCTCCAGCTGGCTTTCACCAGGTCCACGGGAACCAATTCCCCCTGCCTGACGACTGAGCATAATCCCCTGACCAACCAAGCGGGGCAAGAGGTACTTGAGCTGGGCAAGATGAACTTGAAGTTTCCCTTCATGACTTCGAGCCCGCATGGCAAAGATATCCAAAATCAACTGCATACGGTCAATGACCTTGACACCCAGAACCTCTTCTAAATTGACATTTTGCCGTGGAGTTAAACGGTTATTGACAATGACAGTGGTGATTTCTTCTGCATCTACCATGAGCGCAATCTCTTCTAACTTACCAGAGCCAACGAAGGTCTTGGAATCATATTTTTCACGTTTTTGTCTGTAACTATCTACAACGACTGCCCCAGCTGTCTTAGCCAGACTGGCCAATTCTTCCATAGAGAGATCAAAATTGTCCATGCCCTGCAATTCTACACCAATGAGCAGGACCCGTTCCTCTTTTTTCTCCGTTTCAATCATCTAAAAACTCCTCTATCTGGCTTAAAATGCGATCTTTTACACCAGTTTCTCCAATCTGATAAAAGGTCACCTGCATGCGATTACGGAACCAGGTCAACTGACGCTTGGCAAAACGACGAGTAGCCTGTTTGAGACTCTCACTAACTTCTTCCAAGGTCTGCTCTCCACGGAAATACGGAAAGAGTTCCTTATAACCAATTCCTTTAGCAGCCTGCACATCTGGATAGTGGTCAAACAACCGCTTGGCCTCATCCAAAAGCCCAGCCTCAAACATCAAATCCACTCGATGATTGATTCGTTCATATAATTGACTGCGTTCATCATCTAAGCAGATAATCAATGGTTCATACAAGGTCTCTTGATTTTCCAAATCCTGACCAAAATGGGCAATTTCCAAGGCACGCATAGCACGACGACGATTAAACTGGGGAATCTCAAGGCCAGCTTGCTCCACAAGATAGGCTAGTTCCTCATCTGTATAGGGCTCTAAACTAGCCCGATAGGCCAAAATTTCCTCATGGGGAGTCTCCCCACCTAAATGGTAGCCTTCTAACAAGCTCTGGATATACAGTCCAGTCCCACCAGCGATAATGGCTAGCTTGCTACGACTGTGAATATCTTCAATAGCCATCTTAGCTTCTGAAACAAAATCAAAAGCCGAGTAAGACTCGGTTACCTCTCTAACATCGATTAAATGATGGGGAACAGCTGCCTGCTCTTCTGGACTAGCCTTAGCCGTCCCAATATCTAGACCTCGGTAAACCTGCTGACTATCGCCACTAACAACTTCGCCATTAAAACGCTTTGCAACTTCAATGGCTAGAGCTGTCTTTCCAACTGCAGTCGGTCCAACAATCACAATTATTTTTGTTTTCATCTTTTTTCCTTGAAAAATTCCCATTTTTTCGTTACTATTATTATAACACAAAAAGGTCAGTCAGAAAAATGTGACCTCTTAAGGAGGCTGGCTGATTGAGAATATAAAGGAGGAAGACTCATGGCTAAAGGATTCGCTAAAGGTCTTGTAACAGGTGTCGCAGGAACTGTCGCTGCAGTCGCAGGTGCAGTATACGCATTTAAAAAGAAAGTGATCGAACCAGAGGAGCAAAAAGCAGCTTTCATCGAAGAAAACCGTAAAAAAGCAGCTCGTCGCCGCGTATCACGTTAAGAAATAAAAGAAGTTGGGATTTATTTTCTCAACTTCTTTTTCTATTCTTTTAAATAGCTAGGTCAAACTTCAACTGCGGCTTAACAGGGTCATAATCCACCAACTCAAAATCTTCTGCTTTGATATCAAAGAAATTGGTCTTATCTGGTACATTCAAGACCAAACGTGGTTGGCAGTTTGATGGCTCCCGACGGAGCAATTCCTGAGCTTGTTCAAATTGATTGTCATAGATATGGAGGTTGTTGATAAAGTAGAAGAACTTACCAACCTTCCAGCCAAAATGTTTGGCAATCATCATTTGAAGAGCCACATACTGCATAGCGTTGATGTGGTGGGCCACTAGCATGTCGTTAGAACGCTGGGTCAAGGTCGCATCCAGATAGATTTCTCCATCTACACGGCGGACATCAAACATGGTCTGAAAGGCGCATGGGAGGAGGCCGTCCGTCTCCTCAAAAGCTTGATAATCCCAGAGAGAGATAATATTGCGGCGGTTCCAAGGGTTGGCTTCCAACTGTTTGAGAAGCTTATTGATGATGTCGTGTTTCTTAACGACCGCCCCGTAACGCTCACCAATGGTTCCTGTATTTCCCACTTCCCAGTCATTCCAGTAGTGAACATTGTACTTGCTATTCAGCACTTCTAAGCTATTAGACTGATCTTGGTAGATCCAGAGCACTTCCTTGATGGCGGATTTGATTGCAATGGGACGCAAGGTTGTAATGGGGAATTCCCCCTTGGCCAAGTCATACTCTGCAAAGGCACCCGTTACGTACTTAGAGTTGGCAACTGTCCCATCCTTGTACTTGGGACGTGCTTGCTCTGAGAAAACACCTTCCTTTAGAATGCGTTCAATATTCTCTTTAAAAATCGTATCTGCTTTTGTCATTTACTCTCACCTCATTTATTGTCCTAACTAGTATAGCATAAAAAAAGAAAGGAGGAAAATCACTCGCTTCTGGAAAGCAATTTTCTCCTTTTTTATCTTATTGCAATACAAGTGATGCTGCTCCGATAACTCCAGCGTCGTTTCCTAGAGTTGCAAGAGCCAATTTAGTTGTTGTGCGTACTTGTGGGAAGGTATTTTCGTCGTAAACCTTTTGAACACCTTGTAGAAGGAATTCTCCTGCAGCTGATACACCACCACCAATAACGATGGTTGATGGGTTTAGGATTGAACCAATGTTAGCACAAGCGATTCCCAAGTAACGTGAGAAGTTACGGTAAACGATCAAAGCAAGGTCGTCTCCTTCTTTTGCCAAATCAAAGACAGTCTTAGCAGTTACTTCTTCTCCGTTATCAATCAAGCGTTTCAAGGCTGCATCACCTTCGTATTCATCAGCATAACGACGAGTCAAGTTGACAATCCCTGTTGCTGAAGCGACTGTCTCAAGGCAACCTTTCTTACCGCAAGTACATGCGATTGGTTGGTCAAAGTCAACAGTGATGTGGCCAAGCTCACCTGCTGCACCAGCCACACCGTGAAGCAATTTGCCTTCAGCGACGATACCGCCACCAACACCTGTACCAAGTGTCATAAAGACAACATCTGGTTGGTTATCACCAGCCCCCATCCAACGTTCACCAAGAGCAGCTACGTTGGCATCATTATCGATGAAGAATGGAATACCCAAGGCTTTTTCAATCTTCTCTTTGATTGGTTGAAGGGTTTTCCAGTTGAGGTTGTAGGCACCGATAACAGTCCCTTTTTCACGGTCAACCACACCTGGTGATCCCATTCCAATACCTTGGAAGTCCGCTGCTGCCAATCCAAGCAGGTCTAAACGATGTTGAATAGACTCAATCATATCATCAACGATATGACTCCCCTCATCCAAAATATTAGTCTTGATAGACCATTTTTCTTGGATTTCTCCCTCTTGAGTTAAAATTGCAAACTTGATAGATGTACCACCAAGGTCAATCCCAATAATCTTTTGACTCATCGTCTTCTCCTTTTTAATTGAAAATGCTTACAGATATAGTATAACAAAATCGTTAGATTTGTGCAAAGCTTTGCATGAAAAAGTTACATCTAATAATTAATAACTATTTATCCCCTAGTTTTTGAATGGCATAGTTTGCTTCTTCTTTTGTAAATTTTCCAATCCAAGAAGAAGTTAGCCACTCATAAATCTCTGTCTTTGATAAATGGTTATTCTTTCGGTATTCTCTTGCTGTAATTAAGGCATTTGCTTTGTAATCTGCATTCAAGTGATCGATGGCATACTGCGCTGCTGAACTTGAAAAACCATACCACGTTAATGAGTCATAGAGAGCTTTTTTTGACTTATGTAAAACCGAATTATAGCTTTTCGCTTTATTTAAAGCAGCATTGTACTGCTTCCCATCTAGTTTTGGTTGCCGCACACCATCGTAGTCTACATAGTGACGGCCACCATCTACCCATTTGCCCCTTACCATTTTGCCTTCAGAATCAACATAGTAACGGCCACCATCTACCCATTCATTCTTGGCCATCTTTCCATCTGATTTGAAATAATAATTTCCTACCCATTTATTGCGAGCTTGGCTGCCTTCTGATGGTAGATTAAGTTTTTGAATTGCATAGTTTGCTTCTTCTTTTGTAAATTTTCCAATCCAAGAAGAAGTTAGCCACTCATAAATCTCTGTCTTTGATAAATGGTTATTCTTTCGGTATTCTCTTGCTGTAATTAAGGCATTTGCTTTGTAATCTGCATTCAAGTGATCGATGGCATACTGCGCTGCTGAACTTGAAAAACCATACCACGTTAATGAGTCATAGAGAGCTTTTTTTGACTTATGTAAAACCGAATTATAGCTTTTCGCTTTATTTAAAGCAGCATTGTACTGCTTCCCATCTAGTTTTGGTTGCCGCACACCATCGTAGTCTACATAGTGACGGCCACCATCTACCCATTTGCCCCTTACCATTTTGCCTT